>JACOZO010000032.1 GCA_016181325.1 Candidatus Woesearchaeota archaeon
AAGCGGGAAAAATTTATGTTCCGAGAATCTTCAAGAAGCCTATGCCTCAAAGGCATCAAACAATTGCTTCGCTAAAAGAGGCTTCGGACATAGTGTCCGTGGAGTTTCACTTTTATTGCCAGAAGCGGAGATAAGCTCTCATCAATCAAAAAAAGCTGTTTCATAGTCAGGCTTCAACTTCTTCAAACTCTGCAAATCTGGCCGCAAATTTTAAAGCTGCCAGTATATCCTCTTTTGCTAAGTCAGGATATTCTTCAATTATCTCTTCAAAAGTATGGCCATCCCCTAAAAGATTTAAGATTACATAAACCGGTATTCTTGTGCCTTTTATTACAGGCTTGCCTACCATTATCTTTGGATTTACAACAATTCTGCCTAACAGTTTTTGTTCCATTTTAACCTCTCATACCGATTAAACAGAATAGATTTAAATAATTATCTGGAAAATCCTACCAGTTCAGCATGCCATGCTGCTTCTTGAAGTGGTGGTAGACCGTCCACATCGCCTTCTTGGCGCTTGAGATGGCGGCCTTCTTGTCGATAGAATCCTTCATTATATCAGTTCCCGAGGGCTTCTTGAATTTTGGCATCTTCCCTTTTTTCTTGGGGCTTTTGAAGGGGGCCATGAGGTTGTTGAATGCCTTGAATACCGATGTGTAAGGATTCGCTTCATTTGCCCTTGGCTTGACAGGCTGTTTTTCTATGAAAGTCTCTCCTGACTCCTCAAGGTATCTTGTAAGCTCGTCGCCCAATGAATCCAGCGCCACCCTTACCGAGCCGTCAACAAGGCCCAGAAGCTGGAAGTCCTCCTGCTGCTTCATCTTCCTGTAATTCTGGACCTGCCTGTTAGTCCATGCGTACGCCCTGAAGTCAATCTCCACCCGGCCAAGGTGTATCGGCCCTTTCTGGTATTCCTGGCTGTAGTTCATCTCTGGCCTTGTCCTGAACAGGAAATGGATGAGCAGGCAGTCATTGTATTTTCTAGGCTCCTTTGCGGGCTTCGTGGCAAGGATCTCCACTTCTATCATTGAGCTCTCAAATGCCGCTATCAAATCAGGCCTTTCGTTCTTGTCCGTGTCAATCTGCAGCCTCTGGATGTTCTTGAGGTACGGCTTTACCCAGTTGGTGTACATCCTTATGCTCTCATAATGCTGCCTCAGATACTTCAGCGTGAATTTCCTTCTGGTCTTTATTTCCTCAAAAGAATGCTCCTTCCATGCGAGATACGCCCTGAGCTTCCTCATCAGCACTTCCCTGACTTTCCTGTTGAACTGGCCCCTTTCCCTGTTGACCACATTGTCAACATCCTCCTGCTTTTTGGGGTGGGTGCCGAAAAACAGGTCAGGGAGGGTCGTGAACTGGACTTCCCGCGCCATCCCATATACCGATGCCGGGTTTTTTGCGCCCTGCTCGACCAGATCAACCCAGATGCCCTTCAGCGTGATTTCTGCGCTTTCTGCGCTTGGGCTGCCTGTATACGAGTCATAGTAATAGCTTATCCTTTCATCAAGAATCCTCAATTCCCTTACAAGCTGGAACAATTCGCGGACCATCTTGCCGATTGTCGCCATGAACTGGCTTACCTTGTCCTGCTGTAATCCTAGTCTTTGCTGTGCCGCGCCGAAGAATGATGACTGCTCTGAGGCTGTAAATACGTCTGTAATCTTGTCAATCTTAGGATAGCCTGCATAATACTTCAGGTAATGCAGTGTCCAGAAATAAGGCTCTTCTATCGAGATATTGTAGCCTTCATAATGGAGCCTGTACCTTCTTCCTGGCTTTGGGTAGCCTGTCTTGACAAACGAGCCTCTTGTCTCTTCGGACTCCTCGCTGTCTGCAACGCCTTCTTCCTTTGTGAACCCGTACTTAATCAAATCAACGTCTGTTGTCATTATTCCCTCTTTCTAATCCTTATATATCACAGCCACCGAGCCGACCTTCTCCACGAGCACCGAGCCGGTTTTTTCTGAAATTTCATCAATAATACTGCCTTTGCTTTCCTTTGAGGATTTTAAAATTCTTATTTTTATTAACTTTCTCTTTTTCAGCACTTTCATAATCTCGCCTATGACTTTGTCATTCAATCCTTCCTTCCCAATCCTGATAATCGGCTCAAGCGGCTTTCCTTCTGTTCTTAGCTGTTTTATTGCTTTCATTTTAATGGTGTCCTGAAAAACCTTTATGGGATTTTTGGGACACTAAAAATTAAATTTTTTAGTGTATCCTCGGGTGCTCGTGGCCGATGCCTTTCCTTAGTTTCAGCTCCTCGATGTGCCTGAATTTCTCTTTGACAAACTTATTGACTTTTGTGCCGAATTTCTCTATCAGTGTCGAGGTATGGACCCCTCCAAGGAAATGCGGCATTATCACGTAATCGGCACCTGCCTCATAGAGCCTGAATGCATCGTCTATCTGGTGTGAAGTTATTATAATCACGGCATTCTTATTCTTTTCCCTCACCTTGCCCATGATGAGCAGGTTGGTGTCGATGTCGGGAATCGTCGATATGGCCATTTCAACTTTATCAAGGCCGAGCTCGTCCAGAAGCTCAATGTCGCCCGCATCGCCATACTTGTAAGGCGAATTCTCGTGCTTGAGCAGCTTTATTATGTCGGGATTGAAGTCCACAACAAGAAATGACTTCTTGATCTTCCTGAAAGCCCTTGTCAGGCTGAATCCTATCCTGTTGTAGCCGAAAAGTATTATCCTGAAATTCTTTGATTTGCCCGTGAATTCCTCCCTTAAGTACTTCCTCTCAAAAATCTTAAGATATGGCGAACATTTGGTGTAAATGCTGCCTGAATACTGGAAAAGATAAGCTGACAATGCTATTGTTGCAAGCCCGACTATCGTTATAACCGATACAATATCCTGCCCCAGGACGCCGTTATTGTAGCCCACCAGCACAAGTATGATGGAAAACTCGCTTATCTGCGCCAGTGCAAGGCCCGTGGAAAAGCCGACCTTCCTGTGGTACCCGAGCATTCCCATAAGCGCATTTATTATGAGAGTCTTGCCCAGCAGCACGAACAGCGAGAAGATAAGGGCGTATATGAGTATGTTAACATTGTTCTCTATGTTCATCTGCGAGCCTAGAAGCACGAAGAACAGCACGACAAAGAAGTCCCTCAATGGCTTCACTTTGCTGCTCATCTCGTAATGATACGGGGAAGAGGCAAGGCTGATGCCCGCGAAAAGCGCGCCTATCTCTATCGAGAAGCCCATCTTGTACACTATTGTTGATATGAGCATCACCCATGCGATGCTGAACAGGAACAGAAGCTCCTGCGACCTTGCCATGAAATGAACGACCCTTGGCATGATGTAATAGCTTGCGATTATAAGGAGGATCACAAAGCCTGTTCCCGTTGTCAAAGTGCCGGAGAACAGGGCGACAAGCGAGTCCGACCTGTCTATCGCTGATATGAACATGAGGATGAAGATTACGACCAGGTCCTGGACAAGAAGTATGCCCGCGCTTATCTTGCCGTAGAGCGAATCAAGGTCCTTCTTATCGGAAAGCAGCTTTATCACGATTATGGTGCTGCTGAAAGTCAATGCCATGCTGATATAGGCAGATTCCGTGCTGTTGAACCCAAGGCCCAGGGATAGCATGTAGCCTATCAGGAAAGTGAGAATGACCTGCCCCAGCCCCCCGAGGAACGCGACTGAGCCTACTTCCTTGAGCGTCTTGAGGTTGAGGTTAAGCCCTACAATGAAAAGCAGGAACGCAACGCCTATCTGCGACAGCGTTGAAAGCAGCTCAGACGATTCAACCAGGTCAAGGAACATCGGCCCTGCTATGATGCCTGTGAAGATGTAGCCTATTATCAGCGGCTGCCTGAGCACCCTCATTGCCATAGAGACAATGGTCGCCATCAGTATTACTATTGTTATCTCGAAAAAGATGCCTTCCACCATTTTTGTCAGACTACCCTGATAAAATCCTCGTCGTCATTTTCAGCGGTCATTTTTCCCCCCCTCTCATTGAGGTTCAGCTCTATGACGTCGGAGCTGTTCAGTATCCTTTCTATGTCCCGGCGCGACACGCCCATCATCCTTGCCAATTCGTCTATTTTCATTTTTTCCTCTCACCCTTTTTAGTTTTTAACAGTTCAAGAACGAAACCATCTGCATGCTTTCTGAACTCAAGCTCCATGCCCTTCTCTATGCCCTCGTATTCCGCTATCTTCTTAGGTATGGTGATTACGAGCTGGCCGGAAGGAAGCTGCTGGATTTTTACCATCTTTACGTCGGAATAATAGTATTTTTAATTGTTTTTTTTATATATTTTAAAATGTTTAATTTAATTATTTTTTAACTATCTTTTTTAATAGTATATAAATGTTGCGTTTTGCCAAGGCTTCATCCAAAAATTCGCATTCGCTCAGGTTAGCAGCTTCAAAGTCCTTTACATATAAAGCAAAAGCCGACATTCCCCGTAAGGGACATCCCCCTTGTCGGCTGACTTCTAACGATAGATGGGACTTTGACCTCAAGGCTGCTAACCCATTTTT
>JACOZO010000033.1 GCA_016181325.1 Candidatus Woesearchaeota archaeon
GAAAGCCTGCTCCGCAATGCGGGCACCCATCTTCCCGGAGCTTTTGTTTGTCATCACGCGGACAAGATCTATTTCCTCGACTGTCGCGCCGGCAGTGACAAGGATTCTTTTCCCGGCAAATTCGCTCCTGTTCTTCAGTAGCAGCCCCATCCTTCCTAGGATTGCTTCGGGGTTGGCAAGCCTTCCGACTCCCTTGTAGCCGCATGCCAGTTCCCCATATTCGGGCTCGGCAAAATGATAGTTGAGCTTCCTCAGTTTAGCGACATTTTCCTGCACAATCCGGTTTTTCCACATCTTGACATTCATTGCAGGGCAGATAAGGACGGGTGCATTCGTAGCCATTACAGAAGTCGTCAGCAGGTCGTCGGCAATCCCGTTTGCTATTTTCCCTATGATGTTGGCAGTGGCAGGGCAGATAAGAAACAAATCGGCGATGTCAGCCAGTGAAATGTGCTTGATTTCTTTATTTTTTTTAATGTAACCAATATAATCTATTTTAGGATGGAATAAATCAGTATGGACTTCATTTCCTAACGTTTTTTCAAATTCCTTAATGCCGGCTAAATGCGTGGAATGCTCGGTCATGATGACGTGGATATCAGCACCCAGTTTCCTTAGCTCCTTGATTATGTCCAATGTCTTGTAGCATGCAATGCCGCCTGTAATTCCCGCAACGATATTCCTGCCTCTGAAAATTTTGGAACCCATAATGCAATTAAGAAAGAACAGCCTTTTATAAAGTTATTTTTGTTTTATCCTGCATCTGATGTGGATAAGGATAATTATACCATATGTGAGGGCTGATATAGCAATATGCGCTATTCCTGAAAGCACAGACTTTGACGCAAGATAGCCATTCTGCACCAATAAAGCCCCGAAAAATGCAGAAGAATATATGGGCAGAAAGCCAAATGCAGGTCTTAATCCAACCAGATTTCTGAAATATGGTATAAACAACACTGCAAAAGAAGTCATGCCTATTAATGTGGCTCTTATTGGATTTACATCAGGATATAAATAAACATAAATGGTGTCAAGAAGGAATTGAAGCAAAATGAGTGATATTATTGCAGTTAGATACTTTTTTACTTCTTTGATTTTGCAACACCTCCTTCAGCCGTAATAATAGAAAACAATGCAAGACGTTCTTTGGCATTCATCTTGTATATATTTTTAAGGTTATATTTAAATTTTTTTAAGGGATTCAATGAAAAGTTATATTTGATTTTTGGAATGCCTATTTACAGGCATTCGGTGGATTTTCCCCAAAAAAATGCAGAAACATATTTATATAAAGCACAAATTCTTGCTAAAGGAAGCAGACGATGAGTACTGAGATATCATTTCAAAGCAGTCCAATTCCATATACTCTTAACATGACTTTCAGGAATGCTGATATTGGATGGCTTGAGAACGAGATTAACAATGCAATGCTTTGTCTGGAAGCAAATGGTTCTAGAAGATTAGATTCTAAGCACAGAAAATTGACCACAAGGGGCAACTTGATAGGCATGGGAAAGAAAACCCTTGCATGGTGGAATCATTCAGGTTCTGACACTATGAATATGGCTGTTAAATCTCCTGAAGTAGCATATGAACTCATGGTGCAATATTATAACACAGGTAGAATCACAGTTTATGACAGGGGGAGTATGGGCTTATTAATGGATTACGTACGGGAATATGTACATCGGCAGATGGAAGAAGAGCAGAGGGAACAAGAACCGGATGTACCTCCCGAAATCCATAATTAATGAAAACTTTCTTCATCGGCAGGAAACTTCCCTTCCTTGACATCATTCCTGTATTCAAGAAAAGCCTTTTTTATCTGCTCGCCAATTTCAGCGTATCTTTTCACAAATTTCGGCTTGAAATCGCCGTATAACCCAAGAATGTCGTGCATTACCAGAACCTGGCCGTCGCAGTCAGGGCCTGCCCCAATGCCTATTGTGGGTATTGATATGCTTTTAGTTACTTTTTCTGCCAATTCCCTTGGTATGCACTCCAGCACCAAGGAGAAGCAGCCGTATTTGTCCATCAATTTTGCTTCTTCCAGGATTTTATCGGCAGTTTCTTCGTCTTTTCCCTGCACCTTGAAATTAGTAATAGTCTGCGGTGTCAGTCCGACGTGCCCCATAACTCGAATCCCTTTTGAAACAAGGAATTTCGCGGTTTCCGGCTTTCTTTCAATCTTCACTGCATGAGCGCCTGCCTGCAGGAACAGATTTGCGTTCTTTAATGCATTTGTATTGCTGTCATATGCCCCGATAGGCATGTCCCCGACAATTAAAGTGTTTTTTGCCCCTCTTGCAACTGCTCCTGTTGCCCTCAGCATGTCATCCATGGTTACTTTTGTGGTATTTTCATAGCCCAAAACGACCATTCCTAGTGAATCCCCTATCAGGATTAAATCTGCTATTCCGTCCATTAATCCTGCTGAAGAAAAATCATATGCCGTAAGCATGGCTATTTTTTCTTTTGATTTCATGTATTTTATCTCGTACGGTGTTTTCATCTGATAAAGAATACAACAATAATTTATAAATTATGATAGTAGATATTTAAAAGGTACATTGAATTCCTCGCATAAATGGAAGATTTTCAGGATAAACAACACAGGGATTTCTATGATTCACTTACACTGATGGGCAAAGTAAATATCATTGCAGGCGCAACAACAGTTTCTGCCTATATTGCCATTAATCATGGCGAGGATTTTGTAAGAATTTACACTGCCGTGACAAAGCCCATGATAAGCGTTGCGACAAATGCTGCTGATGTGATTCAACTGATGTACCGCCTGGCAGAATATTATAATTTCTGATGATTGCCGATTCTCTCTTTCAGCGCCGCGAATATAATAGGCAATGCAATCGTAGCATCGCAAATCAAGTCAACGTACTGCGCCTTCGGGTTCATCTTGCCCCATGAAATGCCTTCCTTTAGTTCTGCGCCTGAGCTTCCACCCGGCTCCGGCCTGTCCATTGTGATCTGTACCCCGTATTCCGCTGAATTGGGCGCAAGCTGCATTGCCTGCTGGATGTAGTTTTTCGGGACTCCTCCACCCAGATAGATTACGCCTGTCTTTTTTGCAGTCCATGCAATGTCCATAATCTCCTTCAAGTCCTCAAATGCCCTTGCCTCAACTTTCCTGCCTTTTGCAAGCTGCCCCCAGAGCATCAAGCCAATCCCCGAATCGGATATGGCAGGGCAGAATATCGGTATTTTTTTCTCAAAGCAGGATTTCAGCATTGATTTTGCGGGTGTAAGCTCGCCGATTTTCCAGAGAAAATCCTTTATGCTTTTGAAATCCTTTAGTTTGTCAAAATTCCTGGCAATAAAATCGTCCATTCCCTCGTAAATCTTGTTTGGCATGTATGACTCATACACCCTGTCAAACCCCTGCTTGTTAAGCTCTTCGTCGCTTGCATCCGCATCCCCCTGGTAATGCCTGTAGCCAAGTGCTTCTCCCAGATCATGCGTCAAGGTTGCTCCAGTAGTCACGACAGCATCAATCCACCCTGTTTCCATCAGGTCAATAAGGATTTCACGCATTCCGCCCGGCACAAGGGGGCCTGCCAGCCCGAGAAAAACCTTGCAGTCCCTGTCATTTATCATCGCTTCGGATATATTTACTGCTTTTGCGAGCCTGCCGCCGCCAAGGACTCCTGAAGCATCCATCTGCCTGATTAGCTCATTTACGCTCATTCCGTTTTTTATTTTGATGTGGGTGACGGGTTTCATTTTAGTATATTCTGTTTGATACCTGCAAAAACCCAATAATATTTATAAATATATCCAACAATGCAGTTATTATGCTCATAGACATCCATTCCCACCTTGACCACCCATTGGTCATAGAAAAAATTGATAGCATAATTCTCAACGCAAAAAAAGCAGGCGTAAGGCACATCATAACCAACGGCATAAATCCCGAGACGAACAGGCTCTGCCTTGAGCTTTCGAAGAAATATGACATCGTGGAGTGCGGGATGGGGCTTTACCCAAGGTCGGCATTGAAAAGGGAAATAAAGGACTATGACTACCCGACAGGCAATGCTGATTTTGACGTTGATGAAGAATTAAAGTTCATTGAAAAAAATAAAGGTGATGTCAAGGCCATAAGCGAAGTCGGCCTTGATTTCGTGAATGGGGAGGACAGGGAGCAAATAACTGAATTTGAAAAAATCATGGGGCTGGCGGAAAAGCTCAACAAGCCGATTGTGGTGCATTCACGAAAAGCGGAATTGAAATGCATCGAAATGCTTGAATCGTCAAAAGCAAAAAAGGTCGTAATGCACTGCTTCACCGGTAAAAAATCCCTTGTAAAGAGAATCAGGGACAATGGCTGGTTCATCACAGTGCCGACGACAGTAGTGAGGGCGCAGCAGTTCCAGGAAATTGCGAAAGAAGTGCCTGTAACCCAGCTGTTCTGCGAGACAGACACCCCTTTTTTGAGCC
>JACOZO010000034.1 GCA_016181325.1 Candidatus Woesearchaeota archaeon
GGGGTTTTTGTGAAGACTAGCTTGATGTATAGTCCGACCTGTGGTCAGTGTAATGATCCAGATGGATGTGTTTGTGCTTCAAATTGCGTTACTACAGGTAACGTAAATAATGGCGGGTCTTGCGGTGGACCTAGAACTGGGATTTTAAATAAAAGGACGGATATTGGTCAAGAAGTCTTGGTAGATCAACCAAGTTTTAAGCATTACAGAGGCTCTCCAAAATATCCATGGGTTCAATTTCCTTATCCGGATAATTTGGCGCCGACGCCGGCACCAAATGCTGCATTAGCCGATTCTGACTATGAACTCCAGAAATCATTTACCGGAGTTGCGCAGAACGGGTTTGGAGATCTTTCAACCACGATTCCAAGGCTTGAGGGGTCTGCGCAGGCGATAAAAGAGCAGCTTCAGGCATATATCTCAAATAAATTCGATGAAAGGTGCTCTGATTTCAGCTCATTCGAGAAACAGGGGTTTTCCATAACTAAAAATGACAAGAAGGTCGAGGTATTAATAGCCGAGAATGACGTTAAAGTGAGCATGAAGATGCCTGTTGAAATAGCTGATGTGTCAACTAACAGCCTGGCAAAGATTGATGCTTTTGAGACTTCAGTACCGGTAAAGCTGAAGCAGATTCAGAGGATTGTTTCGGAATTCATCCAGTTTGACAAGAAGGACATAAGTTATGAGATTAAGAACAGGGGTGATTTTCTTGTCACAAAATCCGGCCCGATTAATGGCGCATTGGGACGCTACAGGGTTGTCTCAGTAATAGACTCAAACTCAAATATTGACGGCAAAGCTTACAGGTTCCAGTTTGCCGTCAAGAACAGGCCGCCGGCACTGAATTACCTGAATAAGGTCTGCATCCAGAAAAATCCAGGCGATTCCATATCCTTAGATGATGTAATGAATAAAATAATACCGGATGATACATTGTGCACTACAACTCCCCCGGCAGCGGCATTAAGCGGCATGAATTGCCTGCAGGGAGGCGGCGACAGGTCAAAACAGAAGGCATGGGACCCTGATGAAGATGACAATGACGGCCTGGTTTTCGAGCTTAAACTGCTCAGGCCTGCACCTGACAATACAGAAGAGAATTGGCCTGTTCCCCCAGGTGACGAGATGCCTGACGTCGGGAGCCTGAGGGGCAGGATAAAAGTCAGTGACGGGGAATCAAGCGACTATCAGAATATTGAAATCAGAAATCCGTCGGTAGCAACATGTTAAAATCAAAGAAATTCGCAATGATTGGACTATTTTTCCTGAGCTTATTAGCTGCAGGCATGATAGTATATTCCCAGGAACCCCCGGAAGAGCCAAGTGGATGCTGCACAAATCCTGCTGCCATTGATTGGGGGGATATGTGCTATGAGTACGAGGGGGATCCGGTTACTCTAGGCGACTGCTGTCCGGAAGGCTCTGCCAGCGATTGCGAAAGCAGTTATTTTCAAGAAGGTATAAGCTGCGGAGATGTTCCCGTCTGCCAAGGCGGCTGCTGCTGCCCGACTCCTTCTCCAAAGAGAGGAGGGACTTATCGGACTGACTCAAGCAACTGCCCAGGGGGATTTTACGATGCTGACTTAGACTGCCTTGAATGCCCGAAATACGAGTGCAGCGACGGGGCTGACAATGATGAAAATGGCTGCGCAGACTATCAGTTTGACAATGCATGCACAGGATCAGATGATGATTCAGAAGATTCAGGATTGGAAGCAAGCTGCAATGACCCCTGCAGTGTTTCGGGTTACGTGCCAGAAATAGAGGAGCTTGAAGTTACACCTATTGCAGAAGGAGGTATCAACCGGCAAGGGTTTGCCTTGAGCTGGGCAGAAAAATGCACCCACACAGGCAATTTTGAAGTCAGAAGATGCGAAGGAAGCTACCAGGAATGCTGCGGAGATGCCACACCTGAAAACTGCCTGAGCGCAAGCGATTATACAGCTAAATTTTCAACGGCAATTGGGACTCCGAGCGCCGCATCAGCAGAGGATTCATCGGACAGCCTAAAATTCAGCCAGGACTATACATACAGCGTGACTGCCAATTATGGCAGACCAAGCGTCCCGGGGATAAAGACTGCAAATCTAGGTGACTTGGAATGCTGGTACAGGCGTGACCAGGACCACGTGTGCGTGGACAGCGAGTATTATCTCCAGTATCGGCCTTATCTGACATCAAAAGATCCTCATTTTTCCGGGGCTACTCCAGCAAATTTCCTAAGCAAGGTAGGTTCAAGCGAAACCTATCAGCCGAAGCTTGGAACAAGGATGAAGTGCCAGAACAGGAATCTTGAGACTGTGGAGCCGCAATGCGGCGGCGATTCTGTCTGTGTAACCTCAATAGCTGCCGGCGGCTTGTCAACTTCACAATGCGTGGAGCGCTCTCAATGCGATAACGCTGCTGCAAATCCTTTCCAGATGTTCTATTCCACAAGGACAGACTGCGAATCCGCCCCTTTCTGTTTCTGGGACAGGTCATATACAGTGGCAAACAACTGCTTTGCATGCCAGGCAAACGCAAAATGCACAGATTACAAATCGCAGGATGCGTGCACAAGCAATAACTGCGGGATTAGAGGGGTGTGCGGGTGGAAATCAACAAATGACGCATTGGGTTCTGGCGTCTGCGTCAACAAGATGGAATACAACTGCAATTCCTGCAATACTGATGGCTCGGGAAATACTGACAATACAGACCTGTCATCAAGCCCGGATTCTCATAACAACATTTTTGATGTATGCACCCAGGCAAAATCTGACAAGCTTTCTGTCAGGCTGGAAGATGCACCAAGTGACGACAAGGAAAAGCTCTGCTACTATAAGGAAGGCATCTCAAAAAACTGCAATGAGGTTGCGTGCACCGAATACGTCAGGGACAGCGCCGATTGCATTGCTACAGTGACTTTGAACGATGACAACAGCATACAAGACTCAACCAGAACAGATGCGTGCAAATTCGGGGCGTGCAGGAGATTAGCTGCTGATTCAAATCTCTGCCACAAGGATGCGGACGGCGATAACACAAGAGACTGCCAAGAAGGAGACAATGATTGCGAGAAAGACTTATCGCCTCCTTCAACAGAAATTACAGTAGTCCCTAATGACGGATCTGACAGGTTTATCGATATAGAATTGACTGAATTTGATCCGTATGGGAATACCTATCAAGTGAGTAATTTTGATGATTACAAGATTTATTTGTGCGTTGTTGAAAGCAGTGTGACCGGGAATACCCATTGCGATGATTCTCACGGGGATTACCCCTTTGTCACAAAGAAAAGGCTTGATATAATAGGCAGGAGGATCCAAGAAGGCACAAGAGTAGTGCTGCTGTTCCCTTCAGAGGGAATTTATAACATAAAATACTATGCAAGGGACCCTCACAATAATCTGGAAGTGATTGATCCTGATAATTCAAAAACCGTTAGGATTTTCCCAAGCGAAAATAACGGCCCGATAATAAGCTCAATAACAGTAAAAGAAGGGGGGACAATAAAGGAGAAAGATGATAATAATATAATCTACACCAAGAATCCTGAGAAAATAAGAGTAATATTCGGCGGCGAGCCTGATGTTGAGGTAGAATTAGAGGAATTGTCTGTGATAAAATCAGCGACACCGCTTCAGACATTCCCTATCACTGTGCCTTCAGACAATAACGTAAGAGAGCATGATGCTCCTTTTGAATTTGACCTGCCAGCTGAGATAAGGAACCAGGCAGCAAATACAGAAGAGACATACACTATAAGCCTGGATGCCCATTTTGTAAGAAGCGACATTGGAATGAGGGATGCCAATAAGTGCGAATCTGCTGGAATTTGCCCGGGAATAATAATTGACAAAAAGGCTCCAGTCTTAACAATCAAGGCAGGGGGCAATGGAGGTAGAGATCTCACACAGACTCCAATGGTAATATTAGATGTAGAAGATGTCACAGCAGATGCCACTATAAGAAATTCAAATGTAGCAATCACACTTGCATTTGATGAAACGACAGTTGATTTAAGTACTGTAAGAATTCAGAAAGTTGGGGGAGATTTCCTGAATGCAAGGAATCCATCAGACACGGAGTTGAATAATTTAGTCCCTGATTTCACACAATCCGGCAACGATTTCACCGCAAGCTATGACCTTTCAGACGGAGAATATATAATAACAGCAAGCTTCAGGGATTTTGCAGGGAATACGGGCAGTTTGACAAGGAATTTTGTTGTTGATGCTTTTGACATTATCATCAGGCTTGTCAGTCCAAATCCGTTCAGTCTGGAAGATCCTGATGCCGGCTACGCCCAGACAATACCTTTCAATATAGAATTGGAAACTGACGGAATGGCAACTTGCGAAAAAGCATTTGAAGGCGCAACCCAAGGGTTATTTGAACCATATTCAACAATAACTCCAAGCCCCGCAAGAAGCCATACAATAAGCAACGTCAATATAGCAGCAAG
>JACOZO010000038.1 GCA_016181325.1 Candidatus Woesearchaeota archaeon
GTGTAGAGCAGCGACATCGACCATGGTATGTATCTTGGAAGCTCTGACTGGAAGAAGAAAGTGCCTTTGTAAATTATCATCAGGATTCCTATGGCAAGAAGCAATATTCCCCCCATAATATTATAGGCATGAGTTGCTATCTTTTTCCCAAACAGGCTGAAATTTATCTCTTTTCCCCTGAGAAAACGCGAATTCACCCAGTCGTACCTATCTGAGAAATAAGCCAGCGCAATCAACGGCGCTATGATCCCGATGCCGTAGAATACCAGCATCAGGACGCCGCTCAAAACAGTCGATGAGTTGGCTGCCAGGAGTATTGTGCCATACAGGATAGGGCCTGCGCACGGCGTCCAGCCCACGCCAAAGAAGAATCCCAGCAGTGCCACGCTGAAGAATCCCTTTCCCTTTGAATAGTCCAGCCTGAAGCTGAAAATGCTGAATCCTGAGTTGAAAAACATTAATATTGCGAAAAAAATAAGGATGTAGCCTGAAATAACCGCAAAGGCAAGCTTGTACTGGTTGAAAAAGTCGCCTAAAATGCCTGCAATCAGGCCGAATAATGTGAATGCGGCAAGCAAGCCCGCTGAAAACGCCACTGACATCAGCACCGCCTTTTTCCTGTCCTTGAAAGCGACCGAGAAGAACGCAGGCAGCAGGGCAATCCCGCACGGAGATGTCATTGTTATGAGCCCGGCGAAAAAGGCCAGAAGGAATGTTATGCTTGACGCGAGCTCATCCTCATACTGCTTGAGCTTCTGAAGGCCGATTGGAAGGTCGGTTTGTGCAGATGCGCTTCCAGCCAAAACAATCAACAAGGCACAGGCAATTATGGAAAAATAGCCATTTTTCATTTTCCACTGTATTTTGGCGCTAGATTTGTTATTGAGCCCAGCTGCTTCTGCAGCTCAGCTTCGTCTTCAGGGCCGTAACTTACCAGTATTTTATCAAGGTCGTGCATTACATAGCTGTACATCTCATCACTTTCCCTGCCATTGACATAAAATTTAATGGTTTTACTGCCATCATCGCAATACTCCTTTCCTTCAAGAATCAGGCACTGGCCGTTAAAATTAATGCCAAGTGAGTTTAGCATATGCCCTACTGTCAATCCTTTGGCGTGTATATGTATGACATCCCCTATGCCTTCTTCAAAATGCATGTAGTTTGTTGTCAGCTGGTATTTCCTTTGTGAGAAATCAATGGGCTTTCCGTTGATGTAGACTTTTACATCTGTGTGCAGGTGCGCTGAATTTAACGGCCCAATGCTGCTGAGCATGCCGAGCTGGGCATTGTAATTCTTTAGTGCACCCATCTGCTGGGAATAGCCATTCTTTGACGACCACTGCCATATTACCAGAATCAGCAGTACCAGGACAATGGCGTAGGTGATGATGTTTCTTTTCTGCATTTTTACTGGGCGCCGGCTTCCTGCTGCTGCGGAGCCACGACCTTGCCTGTTGTAATGTCCCTATAAGCCCCGACCACTTCAGGCTTGACAAAGACATATGAGCCGTCTTTCTGGATCTTGAAGAAATCTGCAAGCCCTTCCTTTGACGGATAGTAGCCTACATCCCCTGACAGGACTATTGTTGGGACCATTGTTATGCTGTACCTGTCCAGCAATGCCTTTCCTTTCCCGTCACTGATGTCTGCAAATTCTTCACTATCAAGCTTAAAATTAAAGCTCCCCGGATTTGTGAGTATGTTCTTATGCACGCTTACATTATAGCATTCGCTGCAGCTCTTGTCCGTGATGTAGGTTATGGCAACAAGCCCGACAGTCTTTCCTGTGGTTATGTTGTAAAAAGGAGGGTATGCCTGCCTTAGGACATAAGAGCCGTCCTTTTCCACGCTTCCGACTGAAGGCCATGACTGCTTTATGACATCATAGGCAGAGGCTTCCTTTGACAATATGAGCGTGGGCGCATGTGTTATCCCGTACCTGCCTGCCAGCTCGCGGCCTTCCGGAGTGCCTGCAATGACCTTGCTTTCTTTTGAAATCACCATTCCTGACAGTTTCAGGTTCCCCACCAAGGGCGTGAGATCTGTGCATTTATCGCATGATCCCGGATTGAGGAATGTCAATTCAACCCTGCCTTCAACCCTGCCTGTTTTCGGATTTGTGTATAAAGGCGTGACACCTGTGAATACAAGAGCATCATCTCTCTTCTCAAAACCTTCGAGAGATACTTTGCCAATCTCGCCGGTCAGAACAAGGGCAGGAATCTTGTCAATGCTGTATTTGCTGACAAGCTCTTTTCCGGCCTTTGAGCTGAAATCATAGACATTATTTTTTGTCACGTTTGCCTTCGGAGAAAGCGTGATAGACCTTACAATTTCTACCATGTCAAAGCAATCCGTGCATTTAGGATTGTTGATAAGCGTAAGCTCAACGATGCCTGGCTTTGCCTGCTCCTTGGCAGCCTCAATAGATTTCTTCAGCTCTTTCTGTATGCCGAATGTAAAATATACATTGATAATGAGGATAATCCCTATTATTGCTATAACGGCAAGGAACAACGCATTGGATTTTCCAAAGAGGCTTTTTCCCGCATGCTCATGATGATGTTGATGGCCATCGTGATGGTGCTCTCCTGAGCCATGATTTTCGTGATGGCCTTCATGGGCATGATGATGCTCATGGCCCTCATGATGATGCTCGGTTTTTGCGCTATCAGCCTTTTTTTCCTCTTCCATTGCAATCCCCCTATCCGGATGTTAATATGTGCAGCTATGCATCCATTAAAACGTGAAAAATAAAAACAAATATTTCCCTAGCAGCCGCCGACCATTGACGGAAGATCCTGTATGCTTGACGGGACGCTTGCCCCTCCTGCGCCTGCAGCCGGAGCAGCACTGCCGACATTCACTTTCCCCTCGCTTATGCTTGTCTTCAGCGTGCTGAGCTGGAATGCCTGCACTGCGGTGAGCAGCAGCAGAACGACAAGCACTGCGACAATCAGTGTATTCCTGTTCATTTTTTACCTCCTACGAGTTGTTTTATGGTTATATTTAAGCTTAATGATTCAATTTTTGTGTCAGCAGCCGCCGACCATTGAAGGCAGGCCTTCCAGAGGCACCGCGCTTGCCTGGGTGCTCTGCCCGTTTCCTGAGCCCTGCTGAAGGAACTGCTGCTTTATCCCTATGGAGCCGCCGTGAGTCAAAATCGAGGCAGGCTGCTGCCCTGTATAGACAAGATAGTCCTGTATCATGCCTTGAGGATACCAAAGCCCTTTCCATTTTGTCATCTCGCCGGCAATCTGCTCATCAGTGTACTGCGGATAATACTTTATGAAGAATTTTGCCATTCCCTGCCATGCGTAGCTGTGGGCACAGCCGCAGTTCTTTATAGGGGTGACGCTGTTCGGGCCTCCGCAGCAGTAGTCGCACGTGAACCTGCCAACTACCCTGTCCCATCTATCCTGCTCTTCCGGCGTCAATTTGAGTTCGTTGGCAGAGCCGAACCTTCTTGAGCCAAGCAGCGAGGCCCAGACTTTCTGGCTTGTAAGGGGATCATCAAAAGAAGCTCCCTTTATCTTTTCAATTCCGGGCCCTTCCAAAACATAAAAAGGCGTGCCTCTCGGGACGACATAATTGATGGCGTCCTGCGTCGGATTCCCCGTGTCTTCAGGAGCCGGGGTCTCGCTTATTGTAGGCCATTCAACCAGCTTTGTCGTCCTGCCGTCGGGATTCATCTGCGGCCCTACAATGACGCCGCCCTTTATCGAGCTGGATGACTTCAGAGGTGACATTGATTTTATGAACTTGCTGAAATCCGAGTTTCCGGAGCCTGAGACAGCCGAGTTTATCCCTGAAAGCTGCACCTGATTCATGATAATCATGACACCTACAATTGCTATGAGGCCTACGCTTACCTTTTCGGCAAGAGTCATAGGCATCCTCTCTTTTTTTACGCCGGCGTCAGCCCTGCCTGCCCTGTCCAGCTCCTTTTTCATGGCGATCATCGCAACAAGGCCTATTAGCGCAAAGATAAGGATGAATGAAAGCATGTTGAGATAGAAATTTGCAGAAACTGAAATCATCCTTGTCTGGTTGTAAATCATCCCGATGCCCACTATTACAATCAGGGCAAATATGGCCTTTTCAACAGCATTGCCCGAATTTTTATTTTCCATCATGATACCCCTGACAAACCCCGTCGTGAATAAAACCTTTACAATTTTTGTAAAGCTTAAAGTATTTAAAGGTTTCTGTTGGATTGGACTCAATACTTATGGTTGGTTAAAAAATTCAATTCATTCAAGCGTTAACTCTCCTCTTGCCTTAAACAGCTTCTTTCTTAACCACAGTGAAACATCCACTAGGCCTATTAATACAGGCACCTCAAGCAATGGGCCAATCACAGCAGCAAAAGCCTCCCCGGAATTTAATCCAAATATGCCCACTGCAACAGCTATTGCAAGCTCAAAATTGTT
>JACOZO010000039.1 GCA_016181325.1 Candidatus Woesearchaeota archaeon
TGCCGACGACAGTAGTGAGGGCGCAGCAGTTCCAGGAAATTGCGAAAGAAGTGCCTGTAACCCAGCTGTTCTGCGAGACAGACACCCCTTTTTTGAGCCGTTACAAGGACAAGCTCAACGAGCCTGCTTTCATAATGGAGTCCTACAAAAAGATCGCAGAGATAAAAGGCATGGATTTGGCAGAAGTTATCAACAATATCTACATGAGCTGGCAGAGGGTGTTTTGAAAATAGGGCCTATCCCAGTAAAGCAACAACAGCCATGTAAGATCTGCCAATGGGGGCAGGCAAATTTTGTTGCCATCAAGGGAAAAATGCGCATTAAAATGGTATCAAGGAATTAATTATTTGATTAATTCTGTTGAATTTTCAAAAAACAAAAACCAGTATCAATCCGATAATCCCCGCCAGCAGCGCATAGATAAATGCAGGAATCAGGTTTATCCTTATTATCCTCCCTTCTTCGCCGTGCAGCCCCACGGTCGCGCTGGCAGCTATTATGTTGTGTATTGCTATCATGTTTCCGACAGCGCCGCCAACTGCCTGCAGTGCGAGTATTATCAGGGGCGGCAGCCCCAATGCAAGGGCAGTTTCGTGCTGGAAAGCGCCGAACAAAAGGTTGGATACCGTATTGGAGCCTGCGATGAATGACCCGAAAAGCCCGATAAAAGGCGCAATCAGGGGGTAAAGGCTGCCTGCAAAACCGCTTATGCCCTGAGCCAGCGCAATCGGCATGCCAGGAAGTCCGGCTTCATTGGCTTTTGACATTATAAGGATCTGCACCAGTCCAACGGCAAAGACCAAAGCCAGGAAAGGCTTTTCTATCTTCCTGAATGAGCCTGCCGCGGACAGCCAGACTTCCCTGTTTTTCAGGTTAAATACAAAAAGCGAGAATATGCCTGCCGCTATAAATATGGCAAATGGGGAATATAATGGTATCAGGGAATAGTCTATCTTTACTCCAAAAATATACGGGACATTGAGGCTTATGCTCCTGAGCCACTCTCCCAGAGGAAGCTGGTTTAGCCTCGTCAGCAAAAGCGCCAGGACCGCAAAAACATAGGGCAACGCGGCTTTTGAAAGGTGAATCTTCTTCTTCTGGTGCAGCGCCTGATGCGATGTCTTCCATTCGTCCGGCCAGCTCTTCGCAGGCGGAAAATCCCAGTTTTTCTTTGGCGCCAGAAATCCCTTTTTCGTCGTGTAAGTCACGATGCCCAAAGCCGCCATTGCCCCTATCAATGACGGGAATTCAGGCCCCAGAAAATAAGCCGTAAGGAAATAGGGGATTGTGAAGCAGATTCCGCACCATAATGCGAACGGCCAGATTTCCATGCCTTCCTTAAATGACTTGTTCTTGCCGAAAAGCTTTGTCAGGATGCATGCAAGCGCGAGCGGAATGAATGTTCCGATAATGGCATGTATCAGCGCGGAATAAACGGCAACGCCTGCTATATCGACATCAACAGCGGATTTTATGCCTATGAGTATGGGCGTCCCGACGGCCCCGAAAGTGACAGGAGTGGAATTGGCGACAAGCGCTATGATTACAGCTGCCAGTGCAGGAAAGCCTATGGAGACAAGAAGAGGGGCGGCAATTGCTGCTGGCGTGCCGAACCCAGATGCCCCTTCAATGAGGGCCCCGAAAAGGAATGCGATGATCACTGCCTGGATCCTCCTGTCAGGGCTTATGCCTTTCAGTGCCAGGTCTATCGCTGTTATTGCCCCCGATATCTCAAGCAGTTTCAGCAGGAAAATGGCGCCGAATATTATAAGCGAGATGTCAAGCGCAATGAGAATCCCTTTTCCTGTTGCAGCCCCCACCAAGTTCAACGGCATTTTCCAGAAAACGAGAGCAATCGCGGCAGCCATGAGCCATGATAAAGGCATCACAGTTACTGCCCTCCACCTGAAGACCGCCATCAGCAGGAATACCAGCATTACAGGTGAAGCTGCAAGGATCGGATAAAGCCAGGGCTCTGCCATAATTGGTTTTTGGGTTTTTAAGTTTAAATATGTTTGGATAAAGTTATTATAATTAAACAGAAAAGTTTAAATACACGTAAGTGTACACGTACGTTCATGGCAACAAAGACATTGACTATAATGGGAGATGTGTACGATTTACTGGTAAAAAATAAAATGGAGACTGAGAGTTTTTCTGATGAGTTGCGGAGGATACTATCAAAGAAAAAGGCAAGGCCGCTGATGGATTTCTTTGGAATATTATCTGATAAGGAAGGCGAAGATATGCTAAAAGACCTTGAAAAAATAAAATCAGCCAATGTGGATTTGCTGAAGAAGAGTCTAAGATGAAAGTTGTTGACAGCACATTCCTCATAGACCTTCTCAGGGGCAGAAAGGAAGTCCTAAAGGTTATTGACAGCAAAGAGCCTTTGCTTACCACCCAGATCAACATGTACGAAGTCATAAGGGGTTTGTTCCTGAAAGACACCCCTTCATCAAAATTGATTCAGGCAATTGAAATGCTCGAAAACATCAAGATACTGCCATTAGACGACAATTCCATTATTAAATCAGCTGAAATATCCTCTGATCTTATTAAGAAAGGGTCCATCATATCAGACTGTGACTGCCTGACTGCAGGAATTGCCTTAAGCAAAGGTGTAAACAGGATAATAACAAGAAATGCGAAGCACTTTGAAAGAATTAAGGGCATTAAAGTTGAGAATTACTGATCATTTTGCTTGAATTTCCAGACTTTGATATGGCTTCCGGTCTTTATCTTTTTGAGCATGATTTCTTCCCCTATCTTCCTTATCTTTCTTATGACATCAGAAGGTATGTCTGCTTTCAGCTCCTCTTTAAGCTCTGAAAGAAAGTCAAACAGGAAGACAGGGTAAATATCCCCGCCAATTTTTGTCTGGCTGATGCTTTCATCTATTATAATTTCCCAGTCTATGTTGAATTTTTTTATAAGCTCCAGTGCATCATCCCTGTCTTTTTCCCTTTCAGTGGCGCATTTGAACATTATAATGTCTTCCGGGCTTAAAATCTTGACTATGAAATTGTCGAATTCATGAACTTCTTTCACCCTTCCTTTTATGCTGTCCGTGACCTTCATTGTGATGACTTCATTTATGAAAAGGTCGAATCTTGTATCATGCCCCTCCATCATAATTGGTTCGCTTTTACTTTCATCATAATGTCTAAATATTTTCCTTAGATGTTTTCTTTCTTTAAAACCGATTTTTTCCAGGACTTCTTTCACAATATCCATGGCTTTCCTGGAGGTAAAGACTAAATCAATATCTTTTGTGACCTTTTTTGCCCCGTAAAACATCATTGCAGAGCCTCCTATGGCAATGCATTCTATTTTTACTTCCAATTCTTTTCCGATAAGCTTGAAAAAAGCTGTCTGCTGCTCAATATTGATCATTCCTTATACACCTCCAAATCAGCCCTGTTAAACGGCACATAAACACCCCATGTTTTCTGTATTTCCACTAAGTCTTCGCTTTTAAAATTGTCAATAATAAATCTTGAGGGTGTTTTGCTCTTGAGAAGAGCATTCCTTGTCCTTTTGTCCATCCTTCTAACCCTGATAACCTGCCTGGCAGCATCATATAATGCCCCGATCTTCCTTCCTGCATTTTCTTTCACAGCCAGCTCATGAAGCAGATGCCAGTTCTTTATTTTGGCGAACAGCCCAAGTGAAGCAAGGACTGTCCTG
Organism: Candidatus Woesearchaeota archaeon; assembly: GCA_016181325.1. Taxonomy (GTDB): domain Archaea; phylum Nanobdellota; class Nanobdellia; order Woesearchaeales; family GW2011-AR4; genus JACOZO01. The sequence goes on from JACOZO010000039.1 coordinate 3,691, forward strand.
AAATGCCTGCTTTTAACAGCTTCGACCAATGCCTTTTCTACTGCGATTTTATGGCCGTATACCCTGTGGCTGTAAGGCAATATGAGCTTAACTTTGGAATTTTTATTCAAGGTTTCTATCAGGCCGTCATTGCCTGATTTGATGAGCTTGGCAGGGCTGATTTTGTACATTCTCACTTTGTTATGTCCATAGCTCGTCTCTGCAAACCCGTTTTTCCTCAGTTTTGAGATGTAATTAATGCTTGTTCTTCTGCTTATGCCGAGGGTTTTGCCTATCGTAGAGACAGTCTGCAGCCCTTCCAGCTTTTTGGCAAGATTATGTATATCCATTTACATCACTTCTTAATTATATTATATATGATATATAAGAACTAATATATAAATGTTACTAAAATTAAAACTGATATTGGGCAGAATGCATGCAAGATGGCTGCCTAATTTTAATAGATGGCATTCATATAGTGTGGGTCACATTTAATGGTTTGAGCATTTGATAGCGTCGAAACCCACATTTCCATTGGAATTTGATTATATTTGATGAATTACACCACTTCGTCGTACATTTTGGAAATATGACCCACACTAAAATAGTATTTATAAAGTAACTATCCCCCTTCTTAACACAAAAATTCCCGGGGTTCTTTTAACTATAGCTAATCTTACTATACCAGTTATTCTTGCAAGTTTAGATGGAGTTCCGGAAAAATCAAA
>JACOZO010000040.1 GCA_016181325.1 Candidatus Woesearchaeota archaeon
TATTGAGCAGGAAATTGGTTGATTATCTGAAGAAGAAAGAGGGGTTTTGATTTTTTAATGCCATATGGGCTTAGTATAAAATTAATTCCTTTATTCCCTTTTAATGCGCTTTTTTCCCTCTAATGCAACAAAATTAGTCTCGCCCCATTGCTCGGTTTATATGACTGTCATTGCCTTATTGGAAAAAATAATTACTACTGCCAAAATGAGGCAGGTGGATACTTTATATACCAATAGTTTGCGTTAGCAAACCCAGAAAACCGATTCGGGGTTTGTCTGTTGATTTTCGCTGAATGCGCCGCAATAATGGCGGCGCCTGATTTCCAAAGGAAGGAATATTTATTGTAAATAAGATTATCCCGAAATAATAATCCGCAAAAATCAACCCACTAATTTATTAATCAATCATTATACTTAAGGAATATGAAGAAAACTTACTGGAAAACCGTTGATGAAGTTATCGGCCAGTCGAACATAGTCATATATGTCATTGATGCGAGATTCCCAAGGGAAAGCCGAAACCGTGATGTAGACGGCATCATAAGAAGGAAGAGGAAGAAAATAATATACGCAATCACGAAATATGACATGATCAGGGGCAAGAAGCTCGAATTGGACGGCACCATGAAGCCTTTCTGCATGGTTTCTGCAAAGGATTTCCACGGCATAAACAAGCTCAAGGGGATGATCATCGGCATAGGGAAGAAAATCAACATTCCGAAGCCAAGGGTATGCGTTGTCGGCTACCCCAATATAGGCAAAAGCTCCCTTATCAATGCAATGAAGGGCAAGGGCTCAACAGGAACGTCAAGCGAGCCGGGATTTACTAAAGGAAAGCAGTACATTGCATTAAGGCATTTTCTGTTGATTGACACCCCGGGCGTCATCCCAAGGGAGGAAAAAGACACCCCAAAGCACCTGCTGATTTCCGGGGTTTCCAGCAACGCAAAAGAGCCGGATTTGGCAGCTATCAGGCTGATGCAGCAGCTTCCGGGCGTTGTTGAGGAATATTTTGAGGTTCAGGTGCAGGGGAATAAGGAAGCTGCCCTGGCTGAGATTGCCCTGAAGAAAAGGCTCCTCTCGAAAGGCGGAGAGCCTGACATCGAAAGGACTGCCAAGATGATACTGAACTTGTACCAGAATGGAAAGCTCAACTAAGGCGCCAAGAATAATGCCGAATTCCGGGGAAATTGAATTCAAGGAGAGTTTCATAGAGAGATATAAAAAACTGACTGATTTTGAGGAGTTCAAGAAATATTCGCTGTCTTTTCTAAAAAGGTCGATAAGAGTCAATACATTAAAAGTTCCGGTAAAAGAATTGAAGGAAAGGCTTGAAAAAAACTGGATGCTTGAGCAAATCCCGTGGTGCAAAGAGGGCTTTTGGATGAAGAACAGGCACACCGATAGGAGGGACATCGGCAACCTGATAGAGCACGCAATTGGCTATTTTTATGTGCAGGAGGCTGCATCAATGATTCCCGCATTGGTCTTGGAGCCGAAAAGGCATGAAGTGATTCTGGATATGTGCGCTTCTCCCGGCTCTAAATCAACGCAGATAGCCCAATACATGGAAAACACAGGCACTCTTATCGCAAATGACTACAAGATTGACAGGATGAAGCCCTTGGTCATGAATTTGCAAAGATGCGGCGTGTCAAATGTTGTTACAACAATGATGGAAGGCAGGTTCTTTGAAAAAGCAGGGATAATGTTTGACAGGATACTTGTAGATGCGCCGTGCTCCGGAACCGGAACAATAAGGAAGAGCCTCAAGACACTGAGGATATACAATCCCGACGCAATAAAGAGGCTGGCAGGCACTCAGAGGCAATTAATAGAGACTGCATTTAATTTACTGAAGCCAAATGGCACAATGGTTTATTCAACCTGCTCATTGGAGCCGGATGAGGATGAAGGGGTCATTGACTATTTATTGAATAAGCATGAAAATGCCAGGCTGGAAGAGATTGATCTAAAATTAAAGAGAAGCCATCCAATACTGGAATTTGAAGCCCAAAAGTATAATCCAGAAATAAAGAAATGCCTGAGAATCTGGCCGCAGGATAATGATACCGAAGGGTTTTTTGTGGCGAAGATTAAGAAACTCTAAAATTCATGCATAGCCATACTGCGGCTGCGCAGGCCTGAATATTGAATGATACATTTCTCTCAGAGCAGGAATTGGATTCAAAGACTTTTTCATGTTTCTGTACAGATTGCTGAACTTTGCCTGGCCTCCAAATGCCCTCTGCAAATAGCCGAATGATGCAGTTATAAGCCCGCTGGTAAACAGCTGCGCCGTCCTTCCGTAATATTTTACCAGGGTCAGATTTATAATAACAGGAATTGTAGTCCATTTTAAGTTGGTTTTCAGCCTTTCCTTGTATTTGCTCCAAAAGCCGGTTCCCGTCCCGTAATTGAGGGTTGTATGCGCCAGAGTTGAAAAAGGGGTCACAACTGTCTGATAAGCTGCTGCGCTTGTAATCTCTCCTGCAACCTTGCCGTATTTGGGGCTCAATACTGCCTCAAGCTCTGATTCCTTATTCATCGAATACTGGATAATCGGCGATGCAGCGGCGGCTCCTATTGATTCTTTCACAATGCCTTCCAGCGCAGGCCTGTTGGTCGCCCAGTTTCCCATGACCCTGCCGGCCACAACGGGGTACGTAAAAGCCTTGGCCAATGGCACCAAGCTTGGCGAAAAAGGGGCAAAGGAATAAGGCATCGTCAATGCCATTCCCAATATCAATGATTTCTTAAAAAATCTCTTCCACACATTGTCTTTTACTTTCTCTTCAAGGGGCATCAGTCAGGGAGTGTGCATATAGATATAAAAGTTTATGAATGGGATTATGGCGCTGGAAATGCCTGAAGAGTCAAAATTGTACGCTGCCGGCTTCATCCAAAAAATGGGTTAGCAGCCTAAAGTCGAGCCTTATTGCAAATCACATAAAAAGAGGTCAGGGGGTCGCCCCAAAAGAAATCAAATGAATTTTGTCCAAAGCAAAATTCCACCTTTTCCAACGAAGTTGGTGCCGAACTTTGTTCGAGCATGACCAAACTTTTTGGAGGTGAGCCGCAGGCGAGCCGAGAAAAAGCTTGGGTTGATAAGCTGCTAACCTGAGCGAAGCGAATTTTTGGATGAAGCCAACGCCGCCGAAAACCTAATAAAGGGTAATTCCCCCGGATGTTTTGAGGTGATATCATGGGACATGGATTTTACGGAGCAGGCGGCGTTTTGTATAAGAGTGCGCTGTTTGTGCTTGCAAGTTTTGTATTTTCCTATATCTTCTGGTGGACAAAGAAGATAATGGAGAAGCCTGCTGCAAAAAAGAAATGACCGAGCAGATGCTTATAGATGAAAGCATTTAGATATTTATCTCTTTTTCTTCTTAACAGAAGCTTTAACAGCTTTCTTCACAGGCTTTGCCGCAGCTTTCCTGGCGATTTTCTTGTCTTCCTTCTTCACGGCATGCCCGTTCCCGTTAGGCACAGGCTTCTGCAACGGCGTGATTGAAGCGGCAAGGCCATTGGTCTGCAATCTGTTGATCTGCTCCTTGAGAAATCCAATAGTCTTTGTGTTGTCCTGGTGATTCAAGATGCTGCCGCACTCAGGGCACCTGTACTCAAGATCGACTGCCCTCTCAAATCCGACCCTGATGCAGGCATTCGGGCACAGGTAGAAATTGCCCAGGTTGGCTTCCTCAGCAACAAGCCTTGTCTGGAACTTCTCAAGCTTTGTGGAATGAAGGTTTTTCAGCACATCATGCACTTTCTGCTTGTTGAATGTCCAGTAGCTTATGTACCAGCCTTTCTGCCTGTCCTTTTTCCTGTAATAAGATACAAGATTATGATTGTAAAGCCTGTAAAGGATGTTCCTTATCTCATGGATGTCCCTGTCAACTTCTTCTGCAATCTTGAAGTCAGAAATATTTTTCTTGTCTTTAAGGTACTTGATTATGTCAATGGTGTCTTCACCTACAACTTCTCTTATTGTGTCGTAAACCTTGTCTTCAGTCAGTTTCATGTGGATTCTCCGTAATTAATCAAGGCCCTGCGCTTTTAATGCCGGTGCAGAAGAAAAGAGGTTACTAAACTTCTGCGCAAACACCAAAAGGCAGGGTTTCTTGAACATCAATATGCCATGCCTACCCCCAATTTAATGCAATCTTACATTATATACTGTATAGTCTAACTTTAAATGTATATGCAATAGTTTTAGAAGGCTACTGCATAAGCTTTAGTGATATTATGTATAAATATTTTCTTATATTATGAAATACACTTTATATCATAGATATTGAACTATATAAATGTTTCGATTTAAGGTATTTATTTACTATATAGAAAGAAAAACAATT
>JACOZO010000002.1 GCA_016181325.1 Candidatus Woesearchaeota archaeon
GGTAACCCAGCCGTTTATCCTTATGCCAGCCATCCACCTGTCTTCGGGGAAGATGGCGCTGTGGTTGAATAATGAGAAGGCTATATGGTTCTGGATCAGGTCTTTTCCTGAAGTGTTGAAGTCAACAGGGTACCAGTAGTCAAACTCCTTTCGCATCTTGTCAATATCTTTTATCCGGGGTTTTTTGCCCTTCTTTAGGAATATATAATCAAAGGCATTGTCATCTATCAATTCTGGGTCTATCTTCTGTATTAAATGGGCTATCGGATAAAATGCGAAATAGATCGTGGAATCACTTAAGCTTTCAATCAGCCATTTCCCGTCCCACGGCAACCGCGTGCCAAGGCCTTCCTCCCTTGTGCACGCCCAGTTCCTAAGCCAGTCTATCGTGTATTCAAGCTGCTGCCTTGACTTGTCGGGATAAATCCTCAGCTTGCCCAATGCCTTATGGGCCAACTTTTTCCATTCCCGGTTTCCATATGCAATGAACCATTGGTCGGAAACTATTTTTATTATGGCGGGAGTAAGGCATCTGCACACTACTTTGCCGGTAAGCTCGTACATCAATGCTGCCTGGCGGGAATTTAGCATATCCTGCTTTATCTCCTCCTTCGCTTTTGCGACGGGCATGCCTCTGTATTTTCCGGCATTATCTTTCATTACGCCGCTGAAAAATTCCTTTTTGTATGCCTCCTGGGTTGCCTTTTCAAGCAATGCGCTGTCTTTGTGGGATTTCACGCCCATTTTTTTTGATATCTCTATGGAAGGATGCTCGCCCATGCCCTCGACTTTAATCAATGATATTGGCTTTATTTTCCTGATTTCCTCGAAGTTGAGGCCGTATTTCTCGCATTCGCTTTTGCTGTTCTGCAGATCATTCAACGCAGCCCAGTCGAACGGCGCGTGGCTCGGCACACTCCTTACAATCCCTGTCGCAATGTTGGGATTGCATATTGAAGACGGAAGAATAATAAGCTCCTTGCCGGTGACAGGCGCCCTGCAGTCTTTTCCCACAAAGTCCTTTCCCCTAATCTTTGATTCAATCGAAACGCTCTTGCCGTGCAGTTTCAGCTTTTCAGCACATTCTTTGCTGATTATCCATTTCTCCTGATCGACCTTTGCCACGACATATTCCACGTCGGGGTTTATCCAGATATTTGTGTCGCCGAATATAGTCTCGGGCCTCAGTGTTGCAGTGACGATGAACTTGTCGCCGAACTTGTACTTAATCAGCACGAATTCCTGGGGAGTCTCGCCCTCGCCTTCAATCCTATCATGGTCCTGGCACGGCACGTTGTCCTTCGGGCACCACACGACGGGAAATTCGCCTTTTATGACATAGTCCTTTTCCTTTAATTTGTTGAACTGCCACCTTATGAACTTGTCATAATGCGGGTTTAATGAGGTGGTTATGTAATTCCTTCTCCAGTCTATGGAAATGCCGATTTTCCGGAAATCCTTCTGGAATTCAGGGGCGAAGAACTCTATCCAGTAACCGGGATCCTCGAATTTCTTCAGCTCCTCCCTGTCGGTTATCCCCATGTCAGCGAGCATCTTGAGCTGCTTTTCCTCCTTTTCCTTCACCCTTCTTGCAGCGCTTACCAATGGAGAGCCGGTTGCGTGCCACCCCTGCGGCATGAGCACATTGAAGCCCCTCAGCCTCTTGTAGCGGGCCATTATCTCTGCCTGAATCAATGTGTAGAAATGCCCTATGTGGGGATAGGCGTTGACATAAGGATATGTGAAATGCGCAAAGAACTTCTTTTTCTTCGGATTGGCATCTGCTTCGAATATCCCAGCCTTTTCCCACTTATCCTGCCATTTTTCGGCTATTTTGTTCAGGTCAAGCATACATTCAAGAAATAATGGCTTAATTTAAATTATTTGTGATTGTTTAATGTTTGAATTGGAATTAATGCTTATGCACGAAAATAGAAAACTCTGGATGAACGAAGTGAAATCCAGAGTATCACCTTTTACCAACAGAGTTTTCTATTTTCGGCACACAGGAAATGCAAAGCATTTCCCCGTGTCCTGAAAATCCGACCCGAGCCCGTAGGGCGAGCAAACTCTGGACGAAGCGAAGCGGAGTCATTAAAAAATCAAAACCCCTCTTTCTTCTTCAGATAATCAACCAATTTCCTGCTCAATACGGGCATGCCCTTGTCGTCCAATGCGTACCTGTACGGCAATACCACGGATTCATTGTCGGAAATCTCCACCTCAATGCCGTCCCTGAAATTTATCTGCTTCAGCGGAGTGCCTTCTATGATTTTTTTTGCTGCGTAGACTGCAGTATCAGTCGGCATCTGCTCTTTTCCTAAATTTCTTGCCTCAAATTTTATTCTTTTGCGTTTCAGCCTTTCAATGAGCTCCCGCGTCCTGTTCTGCGGCGGGTCATCGCCCAAAATGCCGCCGAACAGGAAATAATGGAATTTTCCTGAATCAGAAGGGGCAAGCGATTTTCCCGCATTCGCGTCCAAAAGACAGATGTTGCTGAGCTTGAGGGATTCAACACCCTTATTCTGCACCTTGCATATGCCATTCAGCCTGGGCGCAACATGTTTTCCGGCATTTGTTATAATCAAATTATTCCTGCCCACAATTTCAGAAATATGGCTATATTCTATCAGAGACCACTCAAAAAATTCTTTCCCGAAATGCTCGATGATGAAAACGGGTTTCATGCAAATCAGAATTTCTTGAACTGTGCGCTTTCCTCTACGAGGTCAACATGGCCAAGGAACATCGCCCTGCAGCAGTACCTGTCCAAGCCAATCTCATCAAGTATCTTTTTACGGTCTTCTCCCTTCCCAACCCTCTGCTTGAAGGATTCCCATAAATGGGCTATTGGCTTTCCGCAGGACCAGCACCTGATTGGTATCATCATTTTATTTTCCCCTTGATATGATTTTATGTAACTTCTGACCCTTTTTAAAGCTTTAGGTTAATGCACTTGTCATTGAGCATCATTAACTTTGATAATATGCCAGCCGAACTGGGACTTTACCGGCCTCGAAATCTCGCCTTTTTTCAGGGCAAATGCCGCGTTCTCGAATTCCTTCACCATCTGCCCCCTGCCGAACCATCCCAGATTTCCTCCTTTCCTGCCTGAAGGGCAGATTGAGATCTCTTTTGCGACATCCTCAAAGCCCTTGCCGTGCTTCACGTCATAAAGCGCGACATTTGCCTCTGCCTCAGTCTTTACAAGAATATGCGATGCATTGATTTTGCCGGGCATTTTGACGCTTAATTTCCATCACTATAAAAATTTAATTATTTAAAGTGGGGCTGCCGGGACTTTCAAAAGCCTGCATTGGCAGCTTCAAATGCAATGAGCCTGTTTGAACCCGGACCACGACGTCCCGAACGTCGCATTCTGAGCCAAGTTATACTACAGCCCCATGAGGATGGGATAATCACGGATTGTTTTTAAAATGTGCGGATGGGGGATGGAAGTGTTTATATCAAGAATTGTTTGGTTCACACATATTTACTTTCTCAAAGACATTAAGTTAACCGGAACATAACCTGCAAACTTATGGATCATAGCATCGTGTCTCATCGAATCCCAAAAATCAACTTTATCAGCTGCTCTTGCACGCCTACCGGCAATTTCAGCTAATCCGCCAACGCCCATTGCTGCCTCACCACCCTTAGACTGGTTATAATGTCCGCCATAAGAAATTTCATGCCTTGCCTCCACAGGAGGTGGGCTAACCTCAACTACTGCAATCCCTATTGATCCAAGATATGGGTTATCCAGTTCACTTGAAGCTTTTGAATCAGCCGGAACTGGCCTAGCTACATAAATATCTGTTTCTGTTGCTTGATCAAGAAACTTTAAGAATTGTCTTACTGCATGAAGTCTGGATTCATACATGACTTTCTGTGCAATCTCTGGATTATCCAATTTTTCCAATAAAGCTATATCTTTTTCAGTCATATTCCTTCGAAATATTTGGCTAAACATAAATGAAAGTGCGAATAACTCTTCTGAAGTTCCAAAATCATCTATACAGTTATAATGTGACATTGGATCAGGACCTCTAGCTATCTTAATAGAATTGCAAAAGAATCCATTGTAATCGTGCTCTTGGCCAGGTTTTAAGTAAGTTACGTCTGGCGCAATGCCAGTTACAGGCAATACTCCTTTTTCGAATCCACCATACCAAAGCTGAAGTGATTTTACCCTAAAAGGTATACCGTTAATTGTGGGAACAACAGCATATAGTCTATCTTGTGATGTGTTCTTAATCCTCAAAGCAAGTCGACTTCCTTCTCCTACCATAAGGGTAAGATATCTGGATCTGTCCGCAGGCAATCCATTATAGTAAACATGATCTACAACTTGTACGGTTGAGCTATCAGAAGATATTAATCTGGGTTCTACTGGTCTATCATCTGCAAAAAGAGTAAATTCCAGACCATATATATCAACTCCACTAAAACTAGTTTCTCCTGTAATCTTTGGAATTCTCACCCCATGTAAAACGCCATCATAAAACTCCCTATGGTTAGCTACAATATCTGTTAAAGGACCTAATGAATCTCTTGCAGCCCTTAAAGCTTCAAGATTTTCAGGAATAGGAACACTTGTAAAATAATCTGCAAATATGCTAACCCATGGTAAAACATGGTGAAAAGAATAATAAGCGGTATTACTTCCATGCAGCAATTCTGTCCACATATTAGAAAAATGGGCATTTTGCTGCAATTGACTTAAAGCCTGATCCATAAAACTTCTGCTAGATGTTAATCTTAGAACTCTACTGGGTAAATTCCCTGCTGTAGCTAATTCATAAAATAGTGAGAAAGTTCCCTGAATTGTAGTATACTTCCTGGTTAATTCAGCAAGACCTTCTTCTGTTAGCTCAATTGGTTTTCCCAAAATGGAACTTGCAGCTCTCCCATCTGGAAGCAAAAGTGTTCCAGGTACAGGTGCAATAAGTTCTCTGTCAATTGTCATTGGTATAGGGAAATAATTTCCATATTTAAACTTTTTGATATTTTACTATTTGGGAGTTATGAATTAATTAGTCAAACCCTTCTTAGATGCGGCCTGTCATCGTGGAAATCATACTAAACGTACTACAAAACTGAAACCATTCAATAATATTTTCTATTCTCTATTCCATTTTGGAGTAACACACATCATCATTGAAACGTAGCACGGTTGTAAAAGGTGTAGCTTCGCTTGGCACTACCAATTTCGGTAGCCAAAAAACTTCCGCTCATCATAGGAAGATTTGCTACGTATAACTCAGGTTATTTACACTTCCCACCATCATCACCCCTAAATATATATAAATACCAACTCTTTACTATCCAATATGCAAATCCACAACGTGCAGAAAACTGGAAACATGCACTATATCTACCTTCCGAAACGTGCAGAAAACTGGAAACATGCACTATATCTACCTTCCGACATCATGGTGCAGGGAGCACAAGATAAGCAACAGTTCAAAGGTCAGCATCGAGCAGGGCGGCAGCGGCGAGCTGAGAGTCGTGCCGAATCTCAAGGAAAAAGAGCCAAAGAGGCTGAAGCTCAACATTTCCGAGCATGACCAGGACATAATCCACAAGCTGGCAGTGGCATGCTACATAAACCCACTGGCTTCTTTTGAGATAAATTTTGACAGGGAGATGGACTACACGAAGCTGCTGAAGCAGAAGAGGCTCATCAACCTTGAATCTGTCGAGCTGGACAAGAAGCAGATAACCTGCGAGTCAACAGTGTCAATAAGCAATCCTGATTCGCTGCTGAAGACCATGGTCAAGAAGATAAAGAACATGATAACCGTGATGCAGATAGGCTATGATGCTGAAGTGATAAGCAGGTATGAGGATGAGATTGACAGGAGCAAAATGCTCATAGACAAGTCCATCATCAGCTCGCTGGCATTCCAGAAATCAACAGACCTCAAGACCATAGACCTTTATTACATCTCCCTCATATCAAAAGAGCTGGAGCGAATGGTGGATCATCTCATCCAGCTGAAGCCTGACCAGAAGGAATTCCTGAACTCGCTTCATGAGCCGATAGCCCACCTGCAGAAAATCCTTGAGAATACCAAGGCACTGAACCACAAATCTGCGATACAGTTCATCAGGATATGCCTTAAAATAAGGAACTATTCAAGGGATATAAGCACTTATGACCACGAAAGGATAAGGCTTTACCTGCTCAATATCTCTGAAGTGCTGATGGACTGGGCAATAACAAACGAGCTTGAAGGCATCTGACTACGGCTTTTTTCCCGTGAAGAATGCATACTCTATCACCATGCTGAGCCTTCCTATGAAAATGCCGATAGCGATATAGAGCATAATCTCAAGAATCTTTGACAATTCCGACGAGCCCATAGATTAAAAATTTTCAGCATTCTTAAACGGCTTGCCTAAACAGTAAATACCCTATACTTGTACTAAATATTATATCTGTACTCTTTAGATAACCTTATTAAGCATTTTGGCAGAACTGCTTCAGGGGGTAAAACTTTATATATATGCTAAAAGAGAAATGTATACTATATGACCCAAATGGAAGCTGAAATCTTCATTGAAATAAAAGAAGCCGAAAAAAAAGCAGAGGATATCCTCCAGAGGGCTAATTCTGACGGTGAAAAGCTGGTTCAGGATGCCAAAAGCAAGGCCTCAAGCCAGCTGATGCACGGGACAAGCTCAATAGACAGGGAAAAGGCAGACAAGCTGCAGGAATTCAGGGAAAAAGTGTACGTTCTGAAGGACACGAAGCTGTCAGAGGGGAATGAGGCGATATCCAAGCTAAAGGAAAAATCAAAGAAAAGCATGGATGCAACTGTAAAGTTCATAAATGAAAAATTTCTTGAGACACTAAGGGAGTAAAATGCTGAAACCTGAAAGCATGAGCAGGCTGGTAATAGCGGGGCACAAGGAGCATATGCAGCAGACAATAAATGAGCTGCATCAGCTTAAGGTTCTGCACATAGTTGATCATGCAAAAAATGAGCTTGCAGATATCGGCTCGCCTTATGAAAAAGCATCGGCACTATCTGAAACCCTGATTAAGATAAGGTCGATAATGACCTATTGCAGCCTAAACAGGGGCAGCGATGCGGAATCTCCTGATAAGACCCATGATAAGCTAAGCCATGATAAAATCAACTCAAGACTGCAGGCCATAAGCGGCCAAATAGCAGGAATCCAAGAAAGCATCAGGGAGTACCAATCCAGGCTCACAAAAAACAACGTCGTTCTTGCTGAATTAAGAAAGCTTGAGGACCTTAAGATGCCTCTTGAGGCAATTTCTGCATATAAATCCCTAGTGTACTTTGTGGGCTATGCAAATGATGCCCAAAGCCTGCACGGGCGACTGCAGAAAAAAGGATGGAATTTCAGGATGTACCTGTCGCAAAAAAATCCCAAGCTCATGGCGCTGTTCATTGAATCCGGCAAAAGCAAGGAAGCAGCTGAGATTCTGGGCCAAAGCAGTTTCTCCTCATTAAATGCTGCCCTCCTTGAGGAACTGGAGGGGCTGCCGTCAAAAGCTGCCGAGAAAGTGTCCAAGGAAATCCTTGACTGCTCAAATGAGGCTGAGAGGCTGGGCAAGGAGCTGGCCCAGGCCGGCAAAGACAATATGGAATTTCTTCTGGCCGCCGAGAAATACCTCAGCAATGAGCTTGAAAAGGCTGAAGCTCCGTTGAGGTTTGCCGCGACAAAGAACGCGTTTTTCGTAAGTGGATGGGTTCCTGCAGGCAACATCAGCCATGTCATGAACCGGCTTGAAAAAACCCTTAAAAACAAGCTTTTTATAAGCTTTGACGCGCCCAAGCCCAAGGATGATGTTCCTGTGAAGCTGAACAACAAGAAATATGCAAAGCCTTTTGAGTTTCTGCTTGACCTCTATTCCCTCCCAATATACAGGGAATTTGACCCTACACTGCTGATATTCCTCACATTCCCGATATTCTTCGGATTCATGCTTGGCGACATAGGGTACGGGCTGCTGTCATTGGGGATTTTTGCGCTCATGAAGAAGAAAATGCCCAAGGCAAAAAATTTCTTCAATATATTCATGCTGTCATCTGTCTCAACCGTATTTTTCGGGCTGCTGTTCGGCGAGTTTTTCGGGGCAGAAGAGATAGGGCATTTTGAATTGTGGCATATATTGAGCAGGTCGCATGATGTGATGCTGCTGCTATCCATAGCTGTCGGCATCGGCATAGTCCACCTGAATCTGGGGCTGATTCTTGGGTTCTTCAATGAAAGAAAATTGCACGGGCTTAAGCACGCCATATACGCGAAAGGAAGCTGGTTTATATTACAAGGAGGAACTTTTATTTTGATTGCCGATACAATAAACCTGATTAGCACATCTACTTTGCTTATAGTATTTGGTTTTGCAATAACATATGGACTTTTAATTGGCTCAATTTTAATTTTACTTGCAATTATTATGCTCATAAAAGGAGAAGGAATAATAGGGCCGATTGAAATCTTGGGATTAATCGGCAATATTGGCTCCTACTCAAGGCTCATGGCCATCGGATTAAGCTCAGTAATGCTTGCGATAGTCATAAATGAGATGGCATTCGAGTTTCTGCATAAAGGCAACCTATATATTTTAGCGGGAATCCTCCTATTGCTCATAGGACATGCCATCAACATGGCCCTGGGATGGATGGGATCCTTTTTGCATTCATTGAGGCTGCATTACGTTGAATTTTTCACCAAATTTTTTCACGGAGGCGGAAAGAAGTACAGCCCTTTTGGATTATAGCCTGTATGATTGGGTCACGATGTTAACTGAAAAATTCGGAGGTAAAAGAAAATGGTTGATGTAGGAACTGGTTTGGTTGCCATAGGGTCGGCGGTAGCGATTGTCGGCAGCGCAATTGCCGCGGGAATAGCCGAAAAATCCATAGGAGCTGCTGCTGTAGGGGCCATGGCTGAAAAAGAAGAGCTGTTCGGCAAAGGGCTTATACTGACAGTAATCCCGGAAACCCTTGTCATATTCGGCCTTGTAATGGCTCTATTGATCTTAAACCTGGCAAAGTAAGGAATGCAAATGGGGCTTGAAAAAGTAAGGGACGAGATAATCGAGAGAGCAAAAAGCCAGTCCTCTCGCATTGTTGCCGAAGCAAAGGCAAAGGCGGCGCAGATACTCAGGGAAGCCGAGAAGCAGGTAGAAGGCCACAGGGAAAGGGCATCTGAAGAGTCCAAGAGGATGATGCTCGAGATAAAGAGGCAGGAGATGGCAAAGGCCGAGCTTGAATTCAAGAAACTGCTGCTCATGTCAAAGAAAGGCCTGATAGACGAGGCTTTCGAGAAGGCCAGAAAGGAGATATCAAGGATGAATGAAAAGCAAAGGTCCGAGGCAGTGTCTCTCCTTATAAAAAAAGCTGAAAGGAGTATGGAAATAGACTGCATCTACTGCAGCAAAAGCGACGCAAAGTTCGTCAAGGGCTACAGGACAACGGAAGCTGCAATAAGCGGCGGAATAATCGCGGAAAACAAAGGCCAGACAGTCAGGATAGATTACAGCTTTGACACGCTGATGGAGTCTGTAAAGGAAGAGAAGATGCAGCAGATCGCAAAAATGCTGTTTGGATAGATATTACTAAATAAAGTGACCTATGATGCTGAAAACACTTCATCGCGACGAACGGAAGGAAATGACGAGCACACTTGCCCATAGCGAGTACCCTTATACATATGCCCGGACAACTGCCATGAGGGGCATGCTGCTCAAGAAGGCAGACTATCACAAGATACTGAAGATGGACTTCAATGAGATTGCAAGATTTTTGGAAGAGACTACCTACAAAAAGTCCATCGATACATTGAGCGCGTCAATGAAAGGCGCAGACCTGCTGGAAGCGGCATTAAACAGCAATCTGGCTGAATCATTCGCAAAGCTCAGGGCAATCTCTCCCGAAGAGCTGAGGCTTTTGATTGACGAATACCTGCGGAGAAATGACATCGAGGACATCAAGACAATACTGCGCGGCAAGCTGACAAAAGCCGGCGATAAAATTATAGCGGCATCACTCCAGGCAGCCGGCACCATGGGCAAAGACGCATTGACGGGGCTGCTGAAGAAAGAATCAATAGAGCAGATATTAAAAGGCATAGACTTCATCGATTTTGCCAGGATCAAGCCTGCCCTGGAAAGGCTGCGCGAGACTAACAGCCTGGAAGAGATAGAGAATGAGCTGGACAGGTCTTATTACCAAGGGCTTCTGGAGCTGGCAGCTTCCCTTCCAAGCGAAGGCGACTTATTCAGGGATTTTCTGCTGCAGGAAATAGAGATAATGAACATAGTCACAATAATCAAGCTGAAGCATGCCGGCATTGACAAAAGCGCAATAAGCAATTTTTTAATATTTACAGGAGTCTCCGGCAACAAAAACCTGTTTGAGAAGCTTATGAATTCCGATATCGGCTCAATGACAAGATACCTTGAGGCAAGGGATTACAGCGAAGCAATCGTGCAGGGGCTCAAGTCATACGAAAAAAACGGCTCCCTTATAGAGCTCGAGGCATCGCTTCACACCCATCTGCTCAGAAAATCGGTGCTGCTGCTTCATCAGCACCCATTGTCTGTTGACGTGATACTTGGCTACATGTTTGCCAAGGAAACCGAGGTCAGGAACCTCAAGATCATAGTCCGCGGAAAGCAGCTTGGCGTCGGCGAGGAATTTATCGAGAAGCAGCTGGTGATATGAATGGAAATAGCAGTCCTGGGCGGCAATGAATTTGTCGTCGGCTTCCAGCTGGCAGGAGTGAAGCATATAATAGAGGTCGACAAAGATACTGATGCAATGGGAAGGATGAACAAGATAAAGAATGACGGCCAGATAAGCATGGTCATAGTCGACGAGGCAGTCCTCAGCAGGCTCGACAGGCAGGACAGGCTCGAGATTGAGGGGTCTGTAAATCCGGTGTATGTGCCTCTGTCATCAATCTCATCGCAGGAAAACCTGCGCTATCTGATTAAAAAGTCCATAGGAGTGGACATACTGTCTTGAGGTAATAAACATGGAAAAAGGAGTATTATACAGGATTGCAGGGCCGGTTGTCGTGGCAAAAGGGATCTCGCCGAGGATGTATGACGTATGCCGGGTCGGCAACGAGAGGCTGATGGGGGAGGTCATCCAGATAGAGGGCGAGAAGTCTATAATACAGGTCTATGAAGATACTTCAGGGATAAAGCCCGGCGAGCCCGTCGTAAACACAGGAGAGCCCCTGAAAGTAGAGCTTGGGCCCGGAATGCTGACAAGCATCTACGACGGCATACAAAGGCCGCTGCCTGTCCTGATAAAGCAGATGGGGGATTTCATCAAGAGGGGAGTTGACGCTCCGGCGCTGGACCAGAGCAAGAAGTGGGATTTCAAGGCTGTTGCAAAAAAAGGCGACAAGGTCACAGGCGGAAGCATAATCGGCGAGGTTGAAGAGACGCCGGGAATAATCCACAGGATAATGGTGCCGCCGAACATTTCAGGCACCCTGCAGGAGATAAAATCCGGAAAATTCACTGTCAATGATATAGTTGCGAAACTGGACAAAGGGGCAGAGCTGAGGATGAAGCATAACTGGCCCGTCAGGATAGGAAGGCCTTATGCCAAGAAATTAAGGCCGGAATCTCCTCTGATAACCGGGCAAAGGGTGTTTGACGCGCTGTTCCCCTTAGCCAAGGGAGGGGTTGCTGCAATCCCGGGGCCGTTCGGAGCCGGAAAGACAGTGAGCCAGCAGCAGCTTGCCAAGTGGTCTGATGCAGACATAATTGTTTATGTAGGCTGCGGAGAGCGCGGAAACGAGATGACGGAAGTCCTTACTGAGTTTCCGGAGCTGATTGACCCGAAGACAGGAAAGCCGCTTATGAACAGGACTGTGCTGATAGCCAACACTTCAAACATGCCGGTGGCTGCAAGGGAAGCTTCAATCTACACTGGCGCCACAATAGCTGAATATTACAGGGACATGGGGTATTCTGTTGCCCTGATGGCGGACTCGACTTCCAGGTGGGCGGAAGCGATGAGGGAAATCTCATCGAGGCTTGAGGAAATGCCTGGCGAGGAAGGATATCCGGCATACCTTTCCACAAGGCTGGCACAGTTTTACGAGAGGGCAGGAAGGATCATACCATTCGGCACAGACAAGGAAGGAAGCGTCTCGATTATAGGCGCAGTATCGCCGCCCGGCGGCGACTTTTCCGAGCCTGTGACGCAGAGCACATTGAGGGTGACGAAAGTGTTCTGGGCGCTTGACGCAAAGCTGGCTCAGAGAAGGCATTTTCCGTCAATAAACTGGCTGACATCATATTCCCTTTACCTCAACACGCTTGAGGAATGGTATTCAAAGAACATAGCCACGGACTGGTCTGGCTGCGTGAGCGAGATCATGGGCATCCTCCAGGAAGAGGAAAAGCTGCTTGAGATTGTGCAGCTTGTCGGCTCTGACGCGCTGCCTGAAAGGCAGCAGCTTACACTGGAGATCGCAAGGGTGATACGGGAGTTCTTCCTGCAGCAGAATGCATTCCATGAAGTGGACACTTACTCTGAGCTGAAGAAGACGTATCTGGTGATGAAATCCATACTGAGTTATTCAAAACTGGCAAATGCTGCGCTTGATGCCGGCAGCAAAGTGCAGCCCCTGCTGAGGATAAAATCAAAGGACAGGCTGGCAGAAGTCAAGTTCGAGAAAAACTACGCGTCTTTGCTTGAGGAGATAAACAGCCAGATGGAAAAAGAGATAGGGGTTTCAAAATGAAAGCAGACTCACTGACGTTCGTGGCTTTCATTTTGAATAGTAATAAATAACGAGGTACTTCAAAATGAAAACATATTCACTGGCGTTCATAGCCTTCATTTTTAAGGCTCATGAAAGACGAGGTAGTTAAAAATGAAGGAATACAAGACAATAACAAAAGTTGCGGGGCCGTTGGTTTTCGTCGAGAAAACTGAGCCAATAGGATACTGCGATCTTGTAAGGATATCACTTCCATCCGGCGACATCAAGAATGGCCAGGTGCTTGACACGAGCGACGACATAGTTGTCGTGCAGATATTTGAGGGGACTTCGGGCATTGACAGGGGAACAAGGGTCAAATTTCTCGGCGACACACTCAAGCTTAGTGTATCCAAGGACATGCTCGGCCGCATATTGAGCGGCTCAGGCAAGCCCATAGACGGAGGGCCTGAAGTAATACCGGAGAAAAGACTTGACATCGGAGGGGCGGCCATAAATCCTTTTGCAAGGGCTTCTCCGCATGACTTCATCCAGACAGGGATATCGACTATAGATGCGATGAACACGCTTGTCCGTGGGCAGAAACTGCCCATTTTTTCGGGCTCTGGGCTGCCGCACAACGAGATTGCGCTGCAGATTGCGAGGCAGGCCAAGGTCATCGGAAAAAGCGAGAATTTCGTCGTGATTTTTGCTGCCATGGGCATAACCAATGAGGAAGCCCAGTATTTCATGGCTGACTTTGAGCAGACAGGGGCATTGGAGAGGAGTGTTGTCTTCCTGAACCTTGCAAACGATCCTGCAGTGGAGAGGCTGGTTACGCCTAGGATGGCATTGACGGCGGCGGAATACTTTGCCTACGAGCATGATTTTCACGTGCTTGTCATATTAACAGACATGACGAATTACTGCGAATCACTGAGGGAGATCGGTGCGGCAAGGGGAGAAATCCCCGGAAGAAGGGGATATCCGGGCTATATGTACACAGACCTTGCCAATATCTATGAGAGGGCAGGCGTGATAAAGGGCAAGAAAGGCAGCATAACCCAGATACCGATACTGACGATGGTCGGCGACGACATCACTCACCCGATTCCCGACCTGACAGGATACATAACTGAGGGGCAGATAGTGCTGTCAAGGGAACTGCACAGGAAAGGGGTTTATCCTCCAATAGACGTGCTTCCCTCATTGTCAAGGCTGATGAATCTCGGCATCGGAAAGGAAAAAACAAGGGATGACCACAAGCAGGTTTCCGACCAGATGTATGCGGCATATGCAGAGGGCAGGGATCTTAGGGGGCTTGTTGCGATTGTCGGAGAGGAATCTCTGAGCGAAAGGGACAGAAGACTTTTGAAATTCGCTGCGGAATTCGAGGACAAGTTCGTAAGGCAGAAAAGAAGCGATGACCGCGGCATAGGCGAAGGCACGCTTGACCTGGGCTGGAACCTCCTGGGCGCAATACCCTCAAATGAGCTGACAAGGATCAGCAAGGAGCTGAAGGAGAAATACCTTAGGCCCAAATAAGCTAGTTCTGACTGAAGGCTGAGATCATGATAGAAACCAATGTCTTTTTTGCATCAATTTTTTTTGGCATAAGCATCATCCTCCCTGTCCTGGTCTCCATCAGCAGGCCCATAGCCAGAAGAATCTCAATGGCCTGCGCCGGCCTTGGGCTACTAGCGCTGGCTGACATTTCCTTAAGGGTGATGATAACCAATTCGGCCATGACGCTGAACTTGGCTTCTTTCTACAAGGAACTGAGCTTTGAGCTGCTCATTGACAGGCTCTCAGCATTCTTCATCCTTACAATCATACTGGTTTCCCTGGCTGTGCTGATTTACTCTTTTAGGTATGTGGAGCATCTCAAAAAAAAGCACGGGAAAAACATTGCGGTATCACTGATGAATCTTTTTATTGTATCCATGATACTTGTTGTTGCCTCAAAAAACCTCATCAGCTTCCTTTTCTTATGGGAATTGATGTCTATAAGCTCATTCTTCCTCGTATATTTCGATTATGAGCAAAAAACAACAGGAAAAGCGGGGATGTTCTACATTATCATGACACAGCTCAGCACTTTGTTCCTGATTGCCTCATTCTTACTAGTCTACAGCTCAGGCAATTCATTTGAGATAAGGCAGATGCCGCAAAATGCCCCTATGGCTTCAGTAATTTTTATACTTGCGTTTTTGGGCTTCGGCATAAAGGCGGGAGTAATCCCATTCCATAAATGGCTTCCTTATGCGCATCCTGCTGCGCCGTCAAATATTTCTGCGCTGATGTCCGGCCTGATGATAAAGGTTGCAATCTACGGAATGATAAGAATTTTATTGACAGTCCTCCCCAAGCCCCTGCTGTGGTGGGGTGTGCTGATACTCCTATTCGGCACCCTGTCTGCGGTGCTGGGCGTCATTTATGCCCTCAAGGAGCACGACATAAAGCGTCTGCTCGCGTATCACAGCATAGAAAATATCGGAATCATCCTAATAGGGCTCGGATTGTATGTCATATTCAAAGCCAGCCACTTTGAGGCGCTTGCCTTCATGGCAATTGCCGGCTCTTTGTTCCACACACTAAACCATGCATTATTCAAAAGCCTGCTGTTCCTCACTTCCGGCTCGGTTGTCATGGCCACTGAAACCAAGAACATTGAAGACATGGGCGGCCTGATAAAAAATATGCCTGCAACGGCATTCCTTTTCCTGATAGGCGCCGTGTCGATTTCAGCCCTGCCGCCTTTCAACGGATTTGTAAGCGAATATATGATATTCTATGTTTTCTTTAATACCCATGTCCTAATCTCGCCGTTCCTGAAAATACTTCTTGTCGCTTCTGCATGCATCCTTGCGCTCACAAGCGCCCTTGCAGCCGCATGCTTTGTAAAGGCGTTCGGGACAATCTTCCTCGGCGTTCCACGGTCCAAGCATGCTTCATCAGCACAAGAAGCTTCAAAATCAATGATAATAGGGCCTGCCATAATAGCTATCTTGTGCGCGCTCCTTGGGATATTTTCCTTCCAGATATTCAGCATACTCGGATTTAACTTTCCAATACCTAACATGATGTACATAAGCATTGTATTAGCCGGAACCTACTTAATATTCTTCCTCCTCCTTTACCGTGCATCCAAAATCCGCGTCTATGAAACATGGTCATGCGGCTTTCCCCTGTCAAACGGAAAAACAGAATACACTGCATCAGGCTTTTCAGAGCCAATTGTGACAATCTTCAGGGCAATCTACAAGCCCAAAAGAAATTCAACAAAAGAATTCTATGATGACAGCAATGTAATTGTCAGCCATGGGCATGCAGAAATGTCACTTATGAAATTTTTTGAGGAGTACCTGTATGCCCCTGTCTTAAAGGCAGTCGATTTCACCTCAGGGATAACAGCAAGGCTTCAGGCAGGATACCTTGACCTGTACATAGTTTACGTATTCCTCGGAAGCCTTGCGCTTCTAATAGCAATGGGGGTCCTGACATGAATGAGCTGCTGATATATTCTGTATTGAATATACTTGCTGTAATATTAATCTCCCCTTTTTTTATGGGAGTCATAAAGAAAATAAAGGCATGGTGCCAGGGCAGGGAAGGACAGCCCCTGCTGCAGCAATACTATAATCTGATTAAGCTATTGAGGAAGGAAAGCGTTGTTTCAAGCACGTCTTCATGGATCACAAGGGCAACGCCTTATGTCAACGTCGCAGCCCTGATAACTGCCGCTTTGTTTGTCCCTGTGCTGTTTGTGCCTTCCGGCAGCACATTATTTGGAAACCTCATACTCATGCTTTACCTTCTTGCGCTTGCAAAATTCTTCATGGCCCTGGCAGGGCTCGATGCAGGAAGCACTTTTGGGGGGATGGGGAGCTCAAGGGAAATGGCATTCTCTGCGATACTTGAGCCGGTCATAATCATAATATTCCTTGCGCTGGCTTTTATGTTCAAAACCCCCAACCTGTTCGAGATATTCAGGCAGGCTTCTGCAGTCGGCATACTTTATGCCAAGCCCCTGCTCATTCTTCTGATGGTCTCGCTTTTCATTGTGCTGATTGCGGAAACTTCAAGGGTGCCAGTAGACAATCCTGAAACCCATCTTGAGCTCACTATGATTC
The DNA here is from genome assembly GCA_016181325.1 of Candidatus Woesearchaeota archaeon. Taxonomy (GTDB): domain Archaea; phylum Nanobdellota; class Nanobdellia; order Woesearchaeales; family GW2011-AR4; genus JACOZO01. The sequence goes on from JACOZO010000002.1 coordinate 16,848, forward strand.
ATGAAGGCATGGTCCTTGAGCAGTCAGGGAAATATCTTGGCATGATGGAGCTGAGCCATGCCATGAAGCAGACTCTGCTGATGGCGGTATTGATCAATATACTTGTCCCGATAGGATTTTCAACTGCATTAAGCTTTTATTCCATTGCTATCTCTTTTGCCGCATTTATGGCAAAAGGCACTGCCCTTGCTGCAGTAATCGGAATTTTTGAATCATCAATTGCAAAATTGAGGCTGTTCAGGCTGCCCGTAATGTTCATGGTGGCATTTTTCCTTGCCTTCCTGACAATAATACTGGAGGTGTATGGATGATGCCTCCCTTGGCTCTGCCGGAAATAAACAAGATACTGCTTGTCCTGATACTTTTCCTGGCAGTGCTGATAATAACTGTGAAAGACCTTTTGTTCCTTAACTTCCTGTACAGGATACAGTCTTTTTTTATTGTGCTTGTGTCTTTGGCCCTGTATGCCCCGGATAGGAAAACATCTCTGCTTGCTGTTGCATCCATTACGCTCCTGAGCAAGGTCATAATAATCCCTTCCATCATCAAGAATGCCCAGAACAAGCTGAAAATAAAGCGGGATGTGGAATTCCACTATCTTACGCCTATAAGCTCGATCCTCGTCAGCATAGCGGTGTTTTTTGCAGTTTACCTGTCATTTTCGAGGCTCATCACAGAACTGCCGGACAAGACTTTCCTAATAACAGGCTCTTTATCAGTGTCCCTCATGTTCATGGGCATGATAATAATATTCACAAGGCAGCAGACAATAACCAATATCATAGGCTTCCTCACGATAGAAAATGGCGTCCTTCTATTCTCACTTTTCATGGCCGAACTTCCTTTAATCGTTGAAGTCCTTATCCTGCTTGATTTGGTAATGCTGATAGTGCTGGCTTCATTGCTGGCATTCGGCATAGATTCCAATATAGAGGAATTCCACAAGAAGCTGCAGCCTCTTAGCAAATTCCTGGGGGGCCAAAAATGATGCTGCTCAGCATTCTTGTCGGAGTGTCGGCAATCCTGCTGATCATATTTTTGCGCTCCAATAAATCAATAAACCTAGTCTCGCTGCTCCACGCGCTGTATTACGCCGGACTCTCAATATACCAAATGTATGCGGGCAGCCTGCCGCAATACTACCTTGAGAACAAATATTTTTTTATTGACAGCCTTGGAATCTATGAACTTCTGATAGCCTCAGTAATATTCTTCCTGTCAATCCTTTACCTTGAAGGCTATATCAAAAGCCTTGTCGAGCATGAAGAGCTAAATCCAAAATTTGTAAAGCTTTTCTATATCTGCATGAACCTGCTGCTGATGTCAGTCGCATTCTCCTTTTTCTCCAACAACCTGGCGCTATTCTGGATTTTCCTTGAACTTACAACCATCTTCTCTGCAATACTCATAGTCATACTGAATGCGGTAGAAAACATCTATGCTGCATTGAAATACCTGTTTATAGCATCAACGTGCATGCTTTTTTCCTTCGTGGGGCTCATACTGCTATATGCGTTCACGAAGCATAATTTCGGGGCAGGCACATTAAACTGGAGCGAGCTTATGTCCTCAGCAAGCCTGATCACCCCAAGGATTGCGGCATACTCCTTCATGTTCATCTTTATCGGCTTTGGCGCAAAAGCTGCCATTGCGCCTTTTCACACCTGGGTGCCGCATGCGCATTCCAAAGCTCCCTCGGCGGTGAGCGCAATACTCTCTGCTGTTATCCTGAATGTCGGCATTTACGGAATCATCAGGACATTTGCGGTTGTGCGCCAAACCAGTTCAGGGCAAATCGCTTCAAATATGCTGATAATATTCGGGTTTTTCACTCTTGGCATCGCAAGCCTGAGCATGCTCCAGCAAAAAAACGTAAAAAAACTCATAGCTTTTTCAAGCATTGAGCATATGGGAACCATCCTGATTGCAATAGGGCTTGCAACAAAAGCGTCTGTTTTTTGGGTGCTGATATACATCATGGCAAGCGCGCTGGCCAAATCCCTCCTATTCCTCTGCGCAGGGATAGCCAACAGGCAGTACATGAGCAATGACATTGACTCTGTCAGGAATTTCATAAAGCTGCAGCCTCTGGCTTCTGTCGGAATTATAGTAGGGGTCCTTGCCATCTCAGGGCTGCCTCCTTTTGCGCTGTTCATGCCAAAACTGCTTGTCCTTATACAAATCAGCAAATTCTCAGTTTTAATGCTGATAATCGCTCTCTTATCCATACTGATATCCACAGGCTCTTTTGCATTATTCTTCACAAAATTCTTTTCAAGCGTTGACGAGGCTTCGTCTATACATAAATATAATACTCCCGCGAAAATGAAAGCTTCAATAATAATCCTGATAATCCTCCTTGCATTGCTGGGCATTTTCCTGCCTGACAGGCTTGCGGACATTGCCGGCAACATAGTGGCTGAACTGAAGATTTAAGGTGCAATATGCAAAACCAAGAAAAAGAACTGAGGGAATTCCTGAAGGGGGTGCCTATAAGGCTCATTGGCTGCGAAAACGGCAATGAATTATATGCCAATGCCGATGAGGCGTCATTCCCTACCTCTATGAAGCTCCTGAACGGCAAAGGATTTACTCTCATCTCGATGTTCTGCGAGGAAAAGTTCAACAGCTCAAGATTCACTCTGTTCTACGTGTTTGAGCGGGAATTATTCGACGATGTGCTGGTTGTAGTCAGAAACCTAAAATCCAAAAAGGCCGCTTCAGTGATGCAAATTTTTCCATCCGCGTCATGGTATGAAAGGGAAATAATGGACGGGTTTGGAATTGAATTTGAAGGCAATCCCGACAAAAGGCGGCTTTTCCTGCATGAACACTTTCCCAGGGACTTTCACCCCCTTCTCAAGTCTTTCAGGAACTCCCATATAAAATCCAATAACGGCAATAAGGCTGAGTACATGTTCAAGGAAATCAGCGGAGAAGGCGTCTATCAGATCCCTGTCGGGCCGGTGCATGCAGGAATCATCGAGCCGGGCCATTTCAGATTCAGCGTGATAGGGGAAACAATATACAACCTTGAAATAAGGATGTTCTACAAGCACAGGGGCATTGAGAAGCTTGCCGAAGGCAAAACCCCGGAATACTGCGTCAGGATTGCCGAGTCAATAAGCGGAGATGAGACTGCTGCAAACGCCGCTGCATTCTGCATGGCTGTTGAAAAAATCTCAAGCCGCACCCCTCCCATGAGGGCATTGCAGCTGCGCACAATATTTCTGGAGATGGAAAGGATTTACTCCCATCTTGGAGACTTGGCAGGCATGGCTGTCGATGTTGCATTTCCAGTCGGTGCAAGCCCTTTTTTCATACTGCGCGAGAAGATTTTGCGGGAAAATGAGCAGCTTACCGGCTCGAGATTCATGAAAGGGATCATGGCAATAGGCGGCCTGCGCAAGGATGTCAGCGAAAAGGCCATCAAGAATCTCAGGAAGTTCCTTGATGCGTTTGAGCATGAATTCGAAAAGGCTCTTGACGTGGTATACAGCTCGCCTTCAGCAATAGACCGGCTGGAAACAACCGGCGCAATAAAAAATGAGATTGTGAGGCCCCTGAACATAACAGGCCCTGCTGCAAGGGCATGCGGCTTTCAGAAAGACACAAGAAAAAACCACCCTTACGGAACATACTCCGGGCTTAAATTCAATATCCATACATCAGAAAATGGGGATGTCATGTCCAGGTTCAATGTAAAGGCCGGCGAAATCATGGAATCTGTGAGAATCATCAGGAATACAGCTCAAAACCTGCAGAAAGGGCCGATCCTAAGCAAAGCCCGCATCAGGGACGGCCATTGCCTGTCCTTAGTTGAATCCCCAAGGGGGCAGAGCCTGCACTGGGCCCATATCAAACACGGGCTTGTGTACCGGTACAAAATCAGGACAGCATCTTTCTGCAACTGGCAGTCTATAGAGCATGCGGTCATGGGGAACATAGTGCCGGACTTTCCCCTAATAAACAAAAGCCTCAACCTGTCTTATGCAGGGACGGACTTGTGAGCTTAAAATGATAAAGCCAATCCAGAACATTTTCACGAAAAAAGCGCCGGAAGGCTTCCATTTTGACGACAAGGAATTTGCAGAGCTTGGAATGAAGCTGAAAAAAAATGTAAGCTCGGTATTCGGAAGAAGCCTTGCCATCAGGGAAGTCGACACCGGGAGCGACAATTCAACTGAAATAGAGATGGTAAACCTGACCACGCCGCATTACGACATTGAAAGATTCGGAATAACCTTTGTGGCGTCCCCGAGGCATGCAGACGCTCTGGCAGTCACCGGGGCAGTGACAAGAAACATGGAACTTGCCCTGAAAAAGACTTATGAAGCCACTCCAAACCCCAAGATAGTCATAGCTGTCGGCGATGATGCATGCAACGGCGGGATATTCAGGAATTCATATGCTGTATGCGGAGGCGTTGATAAAGTTATACCTGTGGACCTTAAAATCCCCGGGAACCCCCCTTCCCCGAAAGAAATCCTCAAGGCGCTGCTCGCTTTAATGGAAAAAATTAAAAAAAGAAGCTGAATATGCAGGCAAAAGATGGCACAAGACCTGAAACCCACAAGAAGCGAACTGCTGAAGCTTAAGAAGCAGATAAAGCTGGCCAAATCAGGCCACGGGCTCCTCAAGAGGAAAAGAGACGGGCTGATAATCGAGTTCTTCAAAATCCTGAAAAGGGCGAAGTCCATAAGGCAGGAGCTGACTGAGCAGTACAAAACTGCCCTCCAAAAAATAAATATTGCCAGGACACTTGAATCCGACCTTAAAGTCAGGTCCATAGCTATGGCAATAAAGGAGCTTCCGGAAGTTAAGGTGCAGGCCAGAAACATAATGGGCGTCGTCGTGCCTGCAATAAGCGCCTCCGAAATAAAAAAGCAGTTCATGCACAGGGGCTACGGCTTTTACGGCGTATCTTCTTCAATAGACGAAGCGGCGCAGGCATATGAGCTGGTCGTTGAAAAGGCGATATTGATAGGGGAGATAGAGACTTCAATGAAGAAGATGCTGAATGAGATAGAGAAGACAAAGAGAAGGGTAAATGCGCTGGAATTCGTCGTGATGCCGAGGCTGGAGAAGCAGAAATCCTTCATCCAGATGAGGCTTGAGGAGATGGAGCGGGAGAATATCTTCAGGATGAAGCGCATAAAGACGAAGGCTGCTGCGGCATGAACAAAGAGGGAAAAAGAAAAACCATTGTCTGGTTCGTAAGGATCCTGATAGGAATCAATGCCGCAATCGTTCTTGGATTTCTGGTTTATATCTGGATTAGGTTTTGGCGATAACTCCTAGCATTATTGATTGTGCAATAAATTCGAGGCAAAACACTAGAAAATTCTATGGAAATTTCTGTGAACTGGGAAATCCGTTGGATTTCCGGTTTCCCGAAAACTTATAGTTTTCGAGGATGCTCAAAAATCTCAATGATTTTTGACATTTTCTTAGCAGCAAAAATTTTGCCGAGTGACTTTTATGTCGCGAAGCGACGGGATGATTTTTATCATGAAATCAATATCATCTTCTGAAAATCAGTTAAATTTAAATATGAATAGTTCCATAATGCACATCAGTCATTTGATAGGCATTAAAAAAGAGGCATAAACATGGAAGAGGGATTTAAGAATGTGTTTCCGCTGTCAAGCAGCTTCATGCTCACCAGCATCTTAGGATTTCTGATTTCTGGATATTATGTCTATCCCAGAAGCATGCCATGGGGATTCACATTCATGCTGTTTTTCATGATAATGCTCATAGCTTCGCTTATATCAATGGCGCATTCGCCGGGAGAATGGCCTATCAGGAAAAAAACTTCAAAGTGACATTATAATCTCCAAAATGATACTGGCTTATCAGGAAATTCTTGCAAGGCTCGGGCTTGCAGTCATAGCAGGCGGCCTTATAGGCCTGGAGAGGGAAATAGTCCACAAGCCTGCGGGAATAAGGACGCACATGCTTGTGTGCCTTGGCTCTGCATTGTTTATCTTAGTGGCTGTTCAGGAAATGCCTGATGAGTCGGCAAGGGTTATGGCCGGAATAGCAACCGGAATTGGATTTTTGGGGGCAGGCACAATATTCATGGCAAAAAATGCGGTGCATGGACTTACAACGGCAGCCTCAATCTGGGCAGTTGCAGCTGTAGGATTGACCCTAGGGCTCGGATATTACATTATTGCATTGATATCGGTAGTGCTTATAGCGGCAGTACTGCAGCTTAACCGGATAAAATTCTTCAGAGAACTATAACTAACTATTGTATACTATACATTCATTTAAAACTCAAAAATCTTTTGCTTTGCAGCCATTGCCGTCGGAGATTCGCCGCCGTGCCATGTGTACCTCGGCCTTACCCTTATGGGAAAAATCCTTTCGTTCGTGTCGTCAAAAATCACGGCTGCGCCTGACTCCCTCGGCAGCAGATTAAGCTGCTTGTCGATGCCCTCGCGCATGTAGCTCTGCACAAGCATGCTCAATGCCTCGACATCCAGGTTTGCAGTCAGCCTATGGGATATCACTATGTCTGATTGAGTAATCACATCTGTGTGGATTTTTCCCGGCTGCTGGGTTGCAAGTACAAGCGATATTCCTGGCTGGCGGCCTTCCCTCAGGATTGTTATCAGGGACTGCGAAGCTGACGTCGTGCCTTCCCTTGGCAGGAATTCATGGGCCTCGTCCAGGACAAGCCATACCAATGGCTCGCTGCTCTCCTTTTCCTGCTCCTCCGAGAAAAAATGCAGCGCCTGCGTGACAGACTGCAGCTCCTCTGCCTTTCTTGCTACCATCCTCTGAATGAACAGCTTCTCTGCCACCAGCCCGACAACCAATGCCCTTAATGAGGATGCGCCTGCCATGGATGCATAGCAGCTGACATCGAGCACAGTGACCTGTCCGGGAACGACAAGGTGCTCTATCATCGTGCCTTCCTTGCTGAACAAGCCCCATTTATCTGCCAATAGGAACTTATTTTCAGCGGCGTCCTTGACTTCCTTGGTAACCCTGTCATCTTTATGGACCGCTTCTATGATCTCATGGATGTCGAACTCCTTGCCTTCCTCCTTCATCTCGTTTATAACGCGCTCTATAAGCACCGCCACCGAGTCATTCGGGGGGATCTCAAAAATTGACACCCATTCAGACGCGTCTATGTCAGAAGGCTTGACTGAAAAAGGGTAATCCGTAGGGATGCCCTGATCCTTGTAGCTTTTGAAATATCCTGCTGGCGTGAATATCTGTATATTGAGGCCCTTGGGCTCGATTTCCCACTGGTCAAGAAGGGGCTTTTCCTTGTTGTTCGGGTACTTCATCGTCCAATAAACGCCCATCGTGTCCAGCATTATTATGGAAAGCTTGTTTTTTATCGCTTCAGGAAGGTCGAATATTCCTTCTGCGATGGCGCCCATCGTGTAGCTGTTATGCACGATGATATTATTTGCAACAAAATTATGGATTTCCGGCACGGTTATGTCATACACTGTAAATTCTCCACGAAGATTTTCTATTGAGACTATTTCATCCCAGAAAATATCTGACTGGGCGAGCATAAGCATCCTATAATTATCATCAGCCATGGCTATCTGCAGAAGTTTCTGCCTTGAAGGAGAATAATTTATGCTTGATCTTGCTGCTTTTGGAAATTTATAATTTAAATGCCTTCCTGCAGAGGCCCAGCTTCTTGGCCTGTAGAAATCCCACATTTCTTTAGGGATTGTATCAACATTAGGGTTTCTTTTTGCGCTTTTTAATTCAAGCAATGCGGCATTCTGCCTTTCCTCTTTCTGCCCAAAAAAGCCTATATCCTGTATGTATTTCTCGACATTATTCCCGTCCAAAACCAATTCGAAGCTATCAAATAACTTATTTCTACATTTTATTTTCTTATGCCTCAGTCTTGCTAAAATCTCAAATCTCAACAAAAGACTTTGAATCTGTCTGGCAAGCTTTAATGATGAAGTAGAGTATGATATCTCCCAATATACCCTGTCTTTTTGCGGCTTGTATATACTTCCATCACAGCTAAAAAGCCTGTTAAGAAACAATGAAAGCCTGTTCTTAGGATACTGCATAATCTCATCAGAAAGGAATTTTTCTTTCGAGAGCAAATTGTAAATGCCGTGCTTTTCCAATAATTCGCGGATTTTAGTCTTCTCGTGAGTTATAGAAGTTCCTATGCTGAATTTTCCACCTATATCCCTGTTGATTTTGTAACCAAGAACCTTCCTTCTGTAATTCCTATAACTGACTTTGTAATGTCCCTCCTTTAACCTGACTAGAGATATCTTTTCGTCAAGCCCTTTTAGGGAATTTTGCATATCCCGTATTATTTTTTCATCTTTATTAGAAAAAAACATGGACTTTTTTGTGTGCCCTTCTGATATCATATATGCCAAAATCTTTACATCGCATTCCTGCTGTACAGCCGAGCCGAAAGAACTTATTTTTCTTGGAGTAGCTATCCTTTCTCCTGCCCCTAGCCTGCAAGAAGGCCTCCATCCTGCCACAGTTAAAAGGGGATGCTCAGGGGTAAGTTTTATCTCCCTGCCGCTTCTGAGCCGAATATGCAGCAAATCGCTTACCTTCCTTTTAAAGAACTCTGTCTTTTTACCGGGAATTATCTTTAAATCGTGGCTTAACCCCATAATATTGTTATTCTTATAATCACATAAATCCCTGATTGGAACTTCTAAACCATTGTCTAGTGTCACAAAGGTATCCCCATGGAGGCATTTCCCGCTGCCCCTCTTGCCGGCGATGAAAACGACGTGGGACCTGGTGACGTCCATGTAAACCTTGTTTGACAGCGAAGTCGTCTGCCCCATCTGGACATACTGCTTGCCAAGAAATATCGTGCCGTCAAGCCCGAATTTCACCCTGTCAGACTCTTTCCTGCCAATTATAATCTCATACATGCAGAAATAATATTTATTCCCCAGTATATAATTTTTGTGAATTGCCGGTGACGAAAATCCATAGAAAGCTTTATCTATTTAGCATTTCTTCAAAATTCACTTCTGGTGCAGTTTTATGGAAGACAATGAGAAGGAAAGCCTTGAGCAGGAATTGAGATTTCTAAAGGAAAGTTTCGATGCAGAAGTGATAAACAAGGAGGAGTATGACAAGGCCACTGAAAGGATTGAAAGGAAAATAAGGGAAATCGGGAGGCATTCGGTCAGGGCCAAGAAAGCCCAGGAACCTGCGCAGGCAGCATCCCCCGAAACCCACTCTTATGATAGAAAAGAAACGCCGGCTGAGGCAGAGCCTGCCATTGCAGAACAGGAGCACGAGGCTGCTGAAATCGCTGCAAATTCTGAGCATAAAGAAGAAAGCCCAGTGCATGCCGAAACTGCTGTTGAAATCCCTGTTACTGTCAACATACCTCCAAAGGCCGTTGACATAGGAACTGCAAAAGCACCGGAACCTGAAATCATCCCTTCTGAGCAGGATACACCATCCAACAGCTGGCTGTGGATATCGCTTATTGTGGTGCTGGTGTTCGGGGCTGCTTATCTTTTCTATTCGGGAGATGACGGCCAGCAAGACATGAAAAACATGGAAAATCCTGCAGGAAATACGAAAAGCACGATTGTGCTTGCCCCGGCTCCTGCTGAAAATGTCAATTCAACGGTCATAGTGCTGAGCAGCCAAGTTCAGCAGATTTGAGGGGCTGAAGCAGGTATTCCGCAAAACCGGAAATCATTATATCCTCAACGATGACGCAAGCGGGGGGAAATTCTACTTCGCAAGGGAAAACATCCCAAACAGGATGACTTTATTTGTAATAAGGGACGACGCAAACAGCCAAAAGGCCATCTCCAATGCGCAGGAGCTCATAGACAAGTCCAACGGGCAGATGGATTTTGAAGTGATAGACCTGAAGGACGGGCTGGCAAAGGCACTTGGCATCAAGACAGCGCCCACATTCCTTGTCAACAACCACATGAAATTCTCGGGAGTGCATTCCGCCAACACGCTGAAAGAAAATTTCTGCAGTCTCAACAGCGTGGAAGTGTGCAAGCTGACATTAGCAACCTATCTTAAGCAGTGAATTCTGTATTGCATCTTGGAAATATAATAGAGGACATATATTTTTAATAAATAATCTGCCCCTATTATATTCGAAAGGCATAACTAATTTTTATTAAAATCTTATGTCTTTCGTTATACTAAAGAAATATTATTATTTAATATCCTAAAGCTAAACTCGGCAAAACATTCAATCCGTCGCTTCGCGACATAAAAATGACTCGGCGAAAATTTGACTGCCACTAAATTTTCGCCTCGCACTATTATTGCCGAAGGCGGATTGAATATTCACGACAAAACTGAATATCATGGCTAAATCATAATTGATTGCGACATAAACTCAAATCTAGAAAAAATAAATAAATTAAAAATAAACAAAATCAAAGGTCATTCACAGTCAGGATGCTGATCTTGCTCTCGTTCGGCTTGATCTTCGATTCCATCCCGACAAGGAACTTGACATTCGAGCCCTCGGAAGAGTCTAATATAGTCTTGTCGACAAGGCCGTCCATCACAACGGCATAGGCATTGCTCAAGTTCTTCAATGCGCTCTGCAGCTCGCTTATTGGGACTTTTCCAAGCACGCTGTACTGCGAATCCACTACCTGGGCGCCCCTTGTGCCTATCAGGTCTTCAAGCATCTTCTTGAATGTCTTTTTCTGCTCTTCAGTCAGATGCGCGTGCATAACCGGCCTCGGAGCCGGCGGACTGTGGCCGAAACTGTGCGGCCTTGGGCCACTGCCCATATTCTGGTGCATGGGTCTCCTGAAAGGTTGCTGCTGCGGCCTCCTGACAACAAAGTTCTGCGACAGCTTCTCAACATCCTTTGAAAGCTCAAGCTTTGCCTGCTCGCCTGAAATCCTGCTCCTCAATGCCTTGTGGATCTCTTTCTTTGTTATTTCTTCCACTTCTTTTCCGTCAGGAGCCCTTGTAACATAATCTATGTCTGCTACGTTGGTTATCTCTTTCACTATGAGATTGCCGCCCCTGTCGCCGTCCACAAATGCTGTTATGACTTTCTGCCTGGACAGCTCAATTATAGTTTCTGGAACAGAAGTGCCGTTCATGGCTATAGCATTCTTGAAACCGTGCTTCAATAAGTTCAATACATCAGCACGCCCTTCTACAATGATAACTTCATCGCTCTCATCTATTGCAGGGCCCGCCGGCAGCCTGTCTTTGCCATACTCTGCTATTTCCATGACCCTGACAGCAGACGCCACTTCATCAGTCAATTCCTGGGAATCCGGAATGACGGTGCCCATCATGTTCTTAAGAAGCTCTTTGGCGCGCTCAATGACCATATTCCTTTTGCTCACACGGACATCCTCTATGCCGGTTACCTGCATCCTGGCATTGCACGGCCCTATCCTCTGGATTATCTCCAAGGCAGCGCCTATGATTGAAGTCTCTGCCTTGTCAAGTGAAGATGGCAGCAGTATGTTGCCGCCGGTCTTTCCATTCCTTGTTTCCGTGTTGACCTCTATCCTGCCTATCCTGCCGCTTTTCTGCAGCTCCCTGAGCTCCAATTCAGAGCCAAGGAGGCCTTCTGTCTGGCCGAAAATAGCGCCAATTATGTCTGGCCTGTCAACAACCCCTTCAATGTCAATATTCGTATGAATAATATATTTTGCCGTTACTGGACTGATTTTACCCATTCTAACTACCCCCGTAGAAGGAGCCATAACTTAATCCACCCGGCTCATTGGCCAAAGTGATGAAAGTCATCAACTCCTGCTTGCTGTTTGATATCTTTTTAAGACCTATTAGAACTCAACTTTTCAAATATGCATTACTATAATATACCTGAATCTTTATCTCTTATCTTTAACCATAAGGGATAATGATGAATATTCAATTAATTTGAGTTCTAATGACTTAAGTGATTTATGTAGCCCGTTACACTAACTCCCAAGCTCATTGCCTGCCGCGCAAAAATCATTGATTTCTGGCGCCCTTTTGGGGTTTTAGCGTAAGCTCCGTTGAGTACTCTCGTGACGGGCTTATTCCTAGGTAGGCTAGCCTATTATTTAAATGTTTGTTTTTACCAATAACAATACTTTTAATCCAATATTTATAATATCTTCAATATAGAATAAAATAAATTTCTATCTATTTTTAATTCTTTTCTATAATGAAAATTATATTTTTATTGATTTTTCTGCTGATTGTAGTTTAATCCAGAATTATCTTGTCTTATTGAGCATAAAACCATGGCAAGATCCCGAAGGACCCTGCCATGGAAAAAGAGGTGATATTGATTATCTAATTTCCGACGATTCGGCCTGAAAACATCGGTATGTGACTTATGTTACTATTAGATAGTAGGTTTAGTATTTAAATTTTTCCCCTGTTTTTATTATAAAGTGGTGATTAATGATAAAAATTAAAAATATCGGGATAAATCACCGGATTCATGGCAGTAAAAGGAGATTCATCGGCAATACAAGCGGGCAGTGAAACCGAGGGGCAACAGCTTGTAATGGCCATTAGAACTTTAGATGAAATCGTATTTGAGGGTCTGACACGCCCTCAGGGATTCCCTGATGCAGAACATTTGCATTGGAACAGGGAGCAGGTCGAGATGGCATTGCTGGAAAGGAAATATCCGGATGGAAAAAGCTTGCTCGCATTCATAGCTGAATCCGGCAAAGAAAATGGAAGATCCCGCATAGGCACAATGCCCATTTCTGAATGGTATGATTTCATAAGGGCATATGACCGGGTTCCTGCTTCAATAAATGAAACCTTAAGAAATTTAACAG
>JACOZO010000041.1:0-2015 GCA_016181325.1 Candidatus Woesearchaeota archaeon
CTGAGGCTTGAATGGCACTTCGCATTCCTGCCCGCAATCTGAGCAAGTTGCCTTGTGCATTTCACGTGGCCCGAAATCCCTTCTGAAGCCGCCGCCTCCGCCGCCGCCTCTGAAGCCTCCACTGCCACCTCTGCTGCCCCTATCAAAATTTCCCATTTTTCTTTTCCTCCGTATTTATACTCACATAAAAGAAATCAGTTACGGTTTCTGTTATGTATTTCTGAAGATACACAGCAGTTATTTAAAAATCTTCCTATAATAGCGTGCCACCGATAAATTTATATCCTATCTTATTGGAAGCGATTCAAGAACAAAAAAGGTATGTTTTATGGTGGAAGCTGCGGGATTTTTGAAGCCACTTGGGCTCATTGCATTGGCCAGCCTTATCCCATTTATCATACTCTATCTCAGGAGGCCAAAGCCAAAGGACCAGATGATTCCTTCCCTGATGTTTATAATGAAGGATGACAGGAGGTCCAAGAGATATGCCTTTTTCAGGAAGCTTGCCAACAACCTGCTTTTCCTGATACAGCTTCTGGCGCTGCTCGGCCTGTCCGTGTCAATAGCAGCCCCGTTTGTAAAGCTGCCTTATGATGTCACGCTGGAGAATACCATAATCATAGTGGACGTCAGCGCCTCCATGAGCACGAAAGAGGACGGTGTCTCAAGGTTTGACAATGCCATAAAAGAGGCAAAAGGCGCGCTTAGCGGCAGGAACACGCTCATACTTGCTGAAAATACCCCATTGATAGCGCTTGAAGATGAGCCGACAGAGATAGCATTGGATGTCATCTCGAAGATCAAGCCAAAGGCGACGACCACAAACATAGGGGATGCGCTTCTTCTGGCAAAAGATGTCCTTGGAGACAAGCCCGGCAGGATTGTCGTACTGAGCGACTTTTCCTCGACAGAAGGCCCGGACGTGCAGGTTGTAAGGTCAGCAATCTCTTCAAAAGACAGGATTATTGATTTTATAGACCTGTCCAACAAGGCCCAGAATGTCGGCATAATCAACCTTGAAGTGGGCAAGTACACGACGAAGCTCTTCATAAAGAACTACAACAGCGAAGAAAAGACAGTAAGGCTCAAGATATCAAGGGACGGCAAGGACATAACAAGCTCCGACCCGATAAAGATATCCCCGAAGTCCATCGAATCGTTTGTGTTTGACACTGTTGAAGGCGTTGCAAAAGTCCAGCTAAGCCCTGAAGATGGCCTCGCAACGGACAATTTTGCATACATAGCCACGCCGGCAAGCCTCAAGAACAATGTCCTGCTGATAACCAACCAGAAGAATTCAAACCTTGAGCTGGCGCTTGAGTCCGCAAGGGACGTAAAGCTCAATGTGGTGAATCCCCCTGTATTGACAGTGAATACAAAAAAAGAGAAAGTGGAGCCATTCAGGCATGACGTGATAATAATATACAAGATAAACAGTGTCAACAAGAAAGAGGGCATACTGCCCGGCACTTTCAATGACATAAGGGAGTATGTGGAAAAAGGCGGCAGCCTGATAATAGCTGCACAGGAGGACCTCAACCAGATAGACATGGAAGAGCTGGAGCCTGCAAGGCTGAAAAGCATTGTCCATGAGACAGCTTCCGTATGCGTGGACTCGTCCAATGAGCTGACCAAGATATTCAAGATAGACGAGTGCTTTACAACAACATCCACGTATTTTGATGCAGAGCTGAAGAAGGATGCGCTAAGCCTTGGCGTTTACGCAATCAACAGGAAATCAAAGGATGCCAGGAAGAATCCTGTCATTGTCATTCAGCAGGTAAAGAAAGGGAATGTTGCCTATTACGGGATATTCGACGAGGCCAGCGACTTCAAGACGCTGCCTTCTTATCCGATACTGTGGAACAGCCTGATAAGCTTCGTGACGGGCTCTGAAGACATAAAGGACTTCAATTTCAAGTCGGGAAAGATAGCCATAATAAACGAGCAGAAAGTCACTACTCCATCATCCAGCTATACCACCTCAAAGCTTTTGATGGATGAAGCAGGTGTTT
>JACOZO010000041.1:2045-6294 GCA_016181325.1 Candidatus Woesearchaeota archaeon
TGAAGGAGAATCTGACGTGGTCTCGGCGGCAGAGCCGAAGAAGCAGGAAGAGAGGGAAAAGCTGCTTCAGGGCGTGCCCAAGGAAAGGGATTTCAACCTTGAGCTGATGCTCATAATAGCCGCGTTCCTGCTCATCTCAATAGAGATTTTTTACATAAAAATAAGAGGGGACATATGATAATAATGCCTGATTTCAGCAAAGTCTACTGCGTATCGAAATTCTGCTTGAAGTACTCCTACCTGATGTTTGCGGTAATACCTGCCGTGTTCCTCCTCTACTGGCTCATACGGAAGACCTTTGTCAAGTTCCCGAACAAGCTTGAGCAGGAGGCCTATGTGAAGTCAAAGCAGCATGACAGGAAGGTCATCCTTTTCCTCAGGTCCTGCGCGTTCATTTTCATAATACTGGCAATGGCGTCCCCTTTCATCCTTGAGTCAAAGTCTGTGCCGGGCAACCCAAAGCTCACGATATTGGTTGACAACTCAAGCTCGATGGTGCTTTATGACGGCTCAATGGCTGCAAAGATTTATAGCAAGCTGGAAGGCGTCATTCCTGTCGAGGTCAGGACGATTGCTATCGGCACGAAATCAACGATAGGCGACGGCATCCTGAACAACATAGAGAGCGGTGAAAACGTGCTTGTCATATCAGACGGCAATAACAACAACGGCAAGCTCCTTGGAGACATAATGCTGTTTGCCGGCAGCATAAACGCCTCGGTAAGCACACTGGCCATGAATCCCCTGAAGAAGGATGCCGGCGTGAAGATAGACGGCCCTCCTGAGCTGATAAAAGACACCGACGGCGAATTCAAGGTGAAAGTCAACGTGGTAGGAGACAATGTGCCGTACAGGCTGCAGGTCACTGTTGACGACTCTGTCGTGATAGAGCAGGAAGGCTCAAAGAGCATGGAGTTCCCCTTTGAAAGGAAATTCTCGGACCAGGGCTATCACAGGATAGTCGCGAAGCTTGTCAATGTCGGCGGCAGCGATTATTTTGCTGAAAATAACGTATTCTACAAGAGCATCAAGGTCGTCCCAAGGCCGAAAGTCCTTTTTGTGACGCAAAAAAGCTCCCCGCTTGCGGCAGAGCTGAGCAAGATATACGAACTCGATATAAAAAGCGCCATTCCAAATGACCTGTCGCAGTACATGGCAATGGTGATCAATGACATGCCAGCCTCGGCCATAATGCCCGGTTTTGACGGGATAAGCGATTATGTGGACACCGGAAACGGCCTTGCCTTCATAGGCGGCGAATCCTCGTTTGAGTCAGGCGGCTACAAGGGAACGCTTCTTGAGACCCTGCTTCCAGTCACGATAGGCGCAGGCGAGGATGAAAACAAGAGCGACACGAACATCGTGGTGGTGATAGACATATCCCATGGTACGGAAGATTATGTTGCTGTCGAGAAGGCCCTTGCGCTGAGCGTCCTGGACAGCCTGAATGAAAAGAACAATGTGGGCGCTGTCGCATTCAACACAAAGGCATACAGGCTTGCCGAGATAAAGCCGCTGAAGGACCACAAGGAGGAGCTGAGGAACAAGATAGCAAGGCTCAGGTTCGACGGCCAGTCATTCTTCAATCTGGGGCTGCAGGGAGGCTATGACATGCTAAGCCAGGTGGGCGGCAGCAAAAATATAGTTTTTGTCAGCGACGGAAAGACAACGTATGCAAAGCTCAAGGAGGATACCATTGCGGATGCCAGGAACATAGCTGCAAGAGGGGTAAAGATTTATGTCGTGGGCGTAGGCACGCAAAGCGACCAGTCAAGTGCTGACAACAACCTCTTCCTTGACAACATAGCAAGGCTCGGCAACGGGATATATTTCAGGGCAGACGCCTCCAACAAGCTCAAGGTCCTTTTCGGGGAGGTTGAGGAAAGCGATGACGAGGAGTTCTACAATTCGCTTTCAGTGCTCGACACCACCCATTTCATAACATCCGACTCAGACATAGGCGCCACGATAAGCGGCTACAATTATGTGATACCCAAGCCCAGCGCAAGGCTCCTTATATCAACTAACAAGAACATACCCATACTGACAGTTTGGAGGTTCGGGCTTGGCAGGGTCATCACGCTGTCGACAGATGACGGCCTGAAGTGGGCAGGGGAGCTGCTCAACAAGAAGAATTCAAAGCTTTTCACAAAGTCTATTAACTGGGCCATAGGGGACTTGAGCAGGAAAAAGGCATTTGATGTCACCATACGCGACACGTCCCTTGGAAAGCCGGCTTACGTCGACGTAGTTGCCTCTGAGATGCCCAAGTCAAAGGGGCTGGAATTTGCCAAGATCGACACAAACCTGTACACTGCCACTTACTCGCCCGAGGAAGCGGGCTTCAGGGACATATTGGGGGCTGTGTTTGCCGTCAACCAGAATGACGAGTTTGCCAGCCTCGGCATAAGCCCGGAATTCACGGACCTCGTGCTGAAGACAGGCGGCGAGATATTTGAGCCCGAGGACACCAAGGGAATCATAGAATTTGTGAAGGCCAAATCGAAAAGAATAAAAATCAACACAACAGATTACAAATGGCCGTTCGCAATATTGGGATTATTGTTCTTTTTGCTGGACATAGCCTACAGGAAGATCAAGGAGAACATTGAAAAATGAACAGGAAAGGGATAATGAAGAGGGATGTGAATCTTGGGCTGCTGCTGCTTATAGTCGCCACCATAATAATGTTCAGCGGGTTCACTGTATACTACAAGACGACTTTCCAGAAGATATCGGGAGATTATGATACCCAGCTGAAGGAATTGGAGAAGGTCACAAATGAGCTGAAGTCAAAGCGCTCCCTGCTGAATGAGACCAGCTCTCAGCTCAAGGTAAAGCAGGAGAGGGAAGAAGAGCTGAATGTGAAATTCAGCGACGTAAGGACTGAAAGGGACACTCTGGAAACCCAGAAGGCCAGCCTTGAGTCAGAGCTTTCAAACACAAAAGGCGTATTGGCTTCCAAGATCACTGAGATAAGCGGCCTGCAGGGCACTGTGGCTGAAAAAGAGGCTACAATTGTCAAGAACGCCCAGACAATATCCAGCCAGCAGAGCCAGATCAGCAACCTGAAGAGCGACAAGGTAACGCTTGAGAACCGGGTCAGCTGCCTGCAGAGCAAGGC
Source organism: Candidatus Woesearchaeota archaeon (assembly GCA_016181325.1). Classification (GTDB taxonomy): domain Archaea; phylum Nanobdellota; class Nanobdellia; order Woesearchaeales; family GW2011-AR4; genus JACOZO01. The sequence continues at coordinate 5,170 of JACOZO010000041.1, forward strand.
AGACGGGGAGGAAAGCACTTGCTAAGTGGTATGGGTTGCAATTCGGCAATAGGTGAGTACCACCGCCATATTGAGGCGGGTGGACACTCTAAATCCAATACTGCCGCCGTCGCGTCACTTCGTTCCTGAGTTTCACTTCGTGAAACGATTGCGGCGGCCAAGAATCCAAAGGACGGAAAATATATCCTCGAATCAATATTAACTTATTACACAATAAAATGAAGCAATTCGGCGGCGTTTTGAGGGAGATAAACAGGACATTGAACGAGCTCATGCTCTTCGAGAACATAATAAATACGGTACTCATATTCCTGGCGTTTTACCTTATCTCATCATTCTTCAGGCTCAGCTTTATTTTTTCCGTGATTCCCGCGGCGGCCTATCTCATTGTGCTTACATATCTGAGGATGGGAGTCTCAAAGGCAAGGATGGTCGAGGACAAATATGCCCCCCTCAAGGAAAAGCTCAGGACAGCGGCAGACAACATCAGCAAGGACAACGTAATTATAGACGAGCTTGAGTATGAGGTCACCAACGAGATGAAAGGGGTCGGGCTGTCATTGTTCATAAACCCTAGGAACATATCCTACAAGATACTTGCAGCCACATTCCTTTCCTTCCTCATAATCTTCACGTCGACTTTCAACATCCAGTTTCCGGCATTTAAAAAGACCGTGCCCGACATATTCGAGAAAGGCATCAAGGGGGCAGGCGACTTTGTAGTCACGAAGCTCAATCCCGACGATGACATCTATGGTGAAGAGGATGTCGCCAAGCTTGGGGATGACGAGCTGGACATCAGGATAAAGCCCGTTGACTTCAAGGTCAGCGTCAAGGAGGAAGGCTCGTTCCAGAGAAGGGAGTTCAGCACGATATTCCCGTCAGACGCTTTGGTGAAGGAGTCTGCCGCCTATGAGGAAAATATTCCAAAAGAGCAGCAGGAACTGGTGAAGAATTACTTTAAGAAGCTGGCGGGGTAAGCCTTTAGATTTCTCGGTTTCGCATAAAATACTGCATGGATACTATTATAATAGTAAATCTCCTCAATTTTGGAACTTTTTCTTTTGAGTGTATAGTCGGTAAATGTTATCAATTCTTGCTGTAAAAGTTCCATTATTTTTGAGA
>JACOZO010000132.1 GCA_016181325.1 Candidatus Woesearchaeota archaeon
GTTATTTTTGGGTTATTTGCCGTGCCGTCAAAAGTGTACGATTTCACTGAAACAGGCTTGACTATGAAATAGCCGTTTTTGGAAGATGAATCAAAATCGTACTCAATCCTGCTGTATGGGTTCTGACCTGAGTCGGCGATTTCAGTCCTGTATTCCACGCCTTTTTTTGCATCATCCTGGTGGAAATGGTGCCTTACTTTGCTGCCATCCGGCCGTGTCTCTTCGACAGAGCCAAATCCCCGGAATTCCCTGTCTTCTGAATCAAAGAAGCCGTTTGAATAAGCAATGCCGTAGGCTGAAATTACATTCTGGCTGTTGGGCATGCCATTATTTCCTGTAACGCTGCTTACGACCCAGCCGCTAAATCCCAAATCGCTGATTCCATCGCCATTGGTGTTGTCCACATTCGCAATCTTGCTGTAGTCAACACTGGTTTTCCCTCCAAATCCGTTGCTTATTTCTTTGATGAGATACTGTTTTGCGTATTGATTGAGCCATGTCTTCCTTGAAGAGCCGTCTGCCCTAACTACATCAGGAAGCCCGTCGCCATTTACGTCTTCAAGCGCAAAAGATGGGAGATTAAAATTTACTTCTCCCGGGGCTCTCCAACTGCTGTCTTCCGACCATCCCATGCCGGTATTGAGCCATGCCTTTCTTTCACTTCCTGCCACTATTATATCAGGAAGGCTGTCTCCATTCACGTCTGCTATAATAGAACCTGTCGGCTGGCCGTTTGAATCGAATCTTGCAGCAGAAGGGACTGCCCAGCTGGAGTCTTCCTGCCATCCGCTTCCGGTGTTAAGCCACGTCCTTGATTCGCTTTGGTCTGCCTTTATTACATCAGGCAATCCGTCGCCGTTCACATCGGCAATCCTCACTCCCTTGGCTTTTCCTTCTGAATCTGCCAGAACAGCGGCATCCGGCAATTGCCACTGTTGAGCTTCCTGCCAGCCGTCTCCGATTCTCAGCCATGTCCTTCTGTCAGAGCCTTTTGCCTTTATTATGTCTGTCCTGCCGTCGGCATTCAGGTCTGCCAGGGCTGTTCCGGAACTGATAAATTCATAGGGCTGGAAGGAGCATTGCTGGTTGGCATAAGTTGCTGACGCATCATATTCAGTTACAGTGAAAGTACCTTCCCCAAGGTAATCATTATCACTGCTTAACTCATCACTGCAGTCTGGTTCGTAACCATTGACAGCATCATTTAAATTTCTATGTATAGATTTATATATCCCCAAAACAACATAAGGCGCTGTTCCTTCATTTGCGCAGCCAAAACCGCATTGGTCCTTGCCCCAATCTGCGCATGCTTCAAATGACGGGGCGCAATAAATCGTGTTTACGCCGCCTTTATCACAGATAATATGATCCAAACCTCTATATTCTGCTTTTTTATCGCCTATATTTTTAGGCTTGGTGTCAATGCCTGATTTTGATAAATATATAAATCTCCATTTATCGTTTGGTATATCCGGGTTTGAAATATATACTGAATTGCCGGAACCTGGTATTGTATCCATCCAGCTTTCGGGATTGTCGTTACCCTTAAAACCTATTCCGGCATGTGCCCATACAGGATCATTGCTGCAATCCTTTCCATAATCCGCATTTTTTAATTGCCCATTTCTTTTGATATATTTTACCCTATTAACAGTTAAATCATAACAATAACCCCAATAATCATCCTCTTTCCCTCTTGAGCTTCCTATAAAATCAAATTTGTAGCATTTATTTGGCTGCGGAGTAAACTTAGTTCCTATGCTTGATTTTTCATAATAATCGTCGTACCATTTCAGCATCTTGTCAGCACCGTCACGCACAACTACGCCGCTGCCTGAGCATGATGTCCTGCTGCAAGTCCTTGTGCAGGCCCCGGATTCGCAATTAGTGCCGTCATCAGAATATCCATCTGGGCAATAATCAGGATAACATTTTACACTGGGTTCTTTCTTTTCAACAAAGCCTGCTTCCTGCGGCGCTGATATGCCTGCCTGGCTCCATCCGTTTCCTGTATTTACAGCCAAGATGCTATCGGGAGATAATCCGGATGTTGACTGCCACAGGTCAATCCTTGTGTCGCCATTTATATCCAGCAATCTTACTCCCTGGTCATTGCCATTGGAATCTGCAAAGCCTGCCGGAAATGATGCGCCAAATGACTGCCTTGAATTCCAGCCGTTCTTATTATTGATCCAGTAATAGCCGTTTGCAGAGCCGTATATCTGCATTATGTCATTGTAGCCGTCGCCGTTTATGTCGAAAATCCTTGTGCCGGTGTCCCTTTCAGAGCCAAGGTCAACATCAGAAGGCAGTTTCCATGAATTATCTTCGCTCCAGCCGCCGCTGCCTGTGTAGTAGGAGAATTCAACAGGAGGCAGCTGGGAAGTTCCGTCGCTGCCAAACTGCCTTATTCTCTTCAGGAATTTCCTGCTGTCAATATTCTCATAATCAAAGCTGTATTTTCTCGCCAAATTGCCGTTAGTCATGGCTTCTATGCTGTCCAGCAGCGCTGTCTGCCTTAACTGGGTTCCAAACGCATAGCCATAAAATCCGTTCTGGGCATTGAAATTGTAATTGAATTTTACTTCATTTACCCCATATGTTATCCTGCTTAAGTATGCTGATTTGTCGGAAGATGGATTGTGGATGTATTCATAGGATATCGTGTTTCCGTGAGTGTCTTCAATCTGCTCAAGATACCATATACTTGTGAAAGGCTGCAATGATGATTCTATTCTTGAATTTTGGGATGCACCGAACCTGTAGGCCATGCCGTCTTTTGTCCTGACAGTCCAGCTTTCACCTGTCCTTTTAATGTCCATGTAGCTTTCTGTCTTTGTGTGGTATTTTCCTTCGGAAGCGACATAAACAAGCTCAACATTCATTCCGCTGATCTGAATGTGATAAGTGTCATCAGAAGCATCTGATTGTGTGTTTTCTATATTCCTGTAGATATTGTCTGCTGACAGGCTCCAGCCGCTTCCTAACAAACCTCTTGATGCAGCCTGATGGCTGTTGTAGTTGATGTTAATCGAAGGCTCAAGGCCGTTCACTCCTGAAGGGACCTGAATTGAATAAGTGTATCCTGCAGAACCTGTGAACAGGTCGTTCCTGAACAGCCCTTCAGGGGCATATTTGCTTACGGCATTTGCTTCTCTTGAGCCGAAAGTGTTCAGTATGGAGCCTGTGACCGGCATTGACTGCGGTGCAAACGGCTCATCTTCCGGCTTTTCTTCAGTCTCCGGCTTTGGGGCGCTGTTCAAAGTAGTGAAGTCTATATTACTTGGTTCAGGCTCAATTTCCTCAGGCTCTTCAGTTAAGTCAGCATCGCTTTCGTCATCATCTATTTCGCTTAAATCATCCGAAGGCTCGAAATCAACGGTTTCATCATTCGCGTCATTTGCCTTTTCCTGAATGTCGCTCTGGGCGAAAGAGGCGGGGCTGGATATAAGTAAGACTATTACAAGGATTGCGAATATTTTGTTTGGGTTAGTTTTTGGGTTTGGCATTTTTAATCATCTGATTCTTTAATTCTCTTTAAATTAGCTAATTGCTTGTTTAAATCCCAATTTTTTGGTTTTTTATCTTCTCTAAACCATTTAGCACCATTTTTTATCCACTTTTTCCTTAATTCTTCCCAAGATAATTCATCGTCATCATATCCAAATTGCGTTCCACAACAACGGCAAATAACATAAGTGGGAGCCCCTTCTTTGTAAGAATGTACTCTTTTATTATCTTCAACTTTTGAGAGAGGACTATCTCCCAAATCAGGATATCCACAGATAGGGCATATATATTTTCTATTTTTCATTTGTCTTTATCTCTTATTTATTTGTTTTAAATAGTAGTTATAACTTTCAATTGGATCATCATATGGTTTAAGGAAAGTTTTTATTGTAGTTCCGTCAGCATCTAATACACCCAATTTTTGAGTATTAAATTGATATCTGACTAATGCTTTATCAGATGATCTAATCATTTCTGCTGTATTGAGTTGTGGTTTACCCGATAAAAAATTTCTTGCATCTTTTTCGTACGTGGATGGACTTGTATATCCCATTTTAGAACCATGTCTAGTGAAATGGTCTACTAGGATTTCTTTATTTTCAAATGATTGTGTAACCTCATCACTCTTCTTAAATACACTTTTTACTTTATTCCATCCACTCTTTATGCTATCTCCAGCTTTTGAAAAGAAACCTTTTGATCCTTTTATTCCGCCCTTAGCAATCTTTCCT
>JACOZO010000133.1 GCA_016181325.1 Candidatus Woesearchaeota archaeon
GGCTCCACAATTTTTGCTCCCTGGAAAGCCTCTTCTCCTATGTCTATTGCTTTGTTTGGAATCTGCCCTACAATAAGAATCAGCCCATCCCCGTCAGACCCCGCATCCTTGATTGGAGTGGCTGAATTTGTGGCACCAGGGCCTGATGTTACAATAAGAACCCCCGGTTTTCTTGTCACCTTGAAATAAGCCTGCGCCGAATGCCCCATGTCCTGCTCATGAGGGCCCTGATGAGTCCTTATCATTGCAGAGTCATACATGCTGTCAAGCAAAGGCAGCGCCCTGCCTCCTGTAAGGGCAAAAATATCTCCCGCTCCAAGCATTTCCAACGTATACCTGAATAAATCTGATCCATTTACTTTATTGCCTAATGGAAATTGCTCTATGACCTGCTCAAGCGTAAGCAATAATTCCCTGCTTTCAAGCTGATTTGGAGCAATTGCCATGTTTTGTAGACCACTCTCATCTTTTATTTGAGTAAAGGCAGAAGAGCAGCCTTTACAATACCAGAATGATGACAAGAACTGCAGAAACTGATAAAATGTTTTTACCTGCCATGATTTAATCCATACTAAATATGCTCTTTATTTAAATCTTGCTGCAAGAATTGCCCCATTCCAAAAGCTTTATAAATGCTCTTGGGAAACTTACGATTGCAAAATGCCGAAGAAACCGAAGGAAAATTATTCTAACGAAGCCAAGGAAAGCAAGGAGCAGCAGGACAAGAAATCTCCTGAGGAAGCTGCATTGGCAAAGCTGCCTCCTGATGTCCAGGAAAAGCTCAAGGCGATAAAGTCGAAGCTTGAGAAATTCCAGAAGAAAGTGATGGAGAAGTTTGACAAGTACATAGTAGGGATTGCATTGCTGCCCCCTCCAAAGCCTGCCCAGATGCCGCAGCAGCTCATGCCTCAGGCGCCTTCAATGCCACAGATACAGATGCCTCCGGGGTCTCAGCCTGCGCCTGCTGATGAAAAGGACAAGATTCATGTTCTTATCCTTGTAGATGATTCCGACAGCCAGAAGATGCCCAAGCAGGAGCTGAAGGACAAGCTCACGACCATAATCAACAGCATGGCCCTTGAGATCGACAAGAACTTTGTCACCCAGACAGTCATCCTTTCTGAACTGTGGCAGAACTGCTATGACGGAAAATACGACCTGCTCCAGCTAATAGCGATGTCCGCTTCTGTCTTTGACAAGGGAATGCTCCAGGCAATAAGGATTGCCGAAATACACAAGACAATGGTCCTTAAGAAATTCGAGAAGTATATTGTCTCGTACGTGCTTGCAGGCAGCCTTGTGCAGGGCCGCGCAACCCCGACAAGCGACATTGACGTCTGGATAGTCATAGACGACACTGATGTCAAGAAGATGACAAGGGTCGAGCTGAAGGACAAGCTCCGCGCCATAATCATAGGAATGGGCATCGAGGCAGGCGAGCTTACAGGCGTAAGGAACAAGATCAACATCCAGGTTTACATACTCACAGACTTCTGGGACTCATTGAGGGAAGCAAATCCTGTAATCTTCACATTGCTTCGGGATGGCGTGCCTTTCTATGACCGAGGCATATTCATGCCATGGAAGCAGCTGCTGAAGATGGGCAAGATTAAGCCAAGCGCAGAGGCAATAGACCTTTTCATGGGCTCAGGCGAGCAGGTGCTCAGGAGGGTGAAGCTCAAGCTCAATGAGATAGGCATGGAAGACACTTATTACGCAACCCTTACACCGAGCCAGGCAGCCCTGATGCATTACGGCATTCCTCCCCCTGCCCCGAAAGAGACGGCAGAAGTGATGCGCGAGGTTTTCGTAAAGAAGGAAAAAATGCTCGAGGAAAAATTCATCAGGATACTGGAAACCAACATCCAGATAAGGAAGGCAATAGAGCATGGCGACAAGAAGGAGCTTACCGGCAGGGAAATCGACCAGCTGATGGATGACGCTGACAAGTATCTCAAGAGGATAAAGAGGCTTTTCACCCAGATAGAGAGGATAAGGGAAGACAGGGACATGGTCAGCATCTACGACACCGTTTCGGCAATTGCCAGGGACGCATTGAGGGCAGAGGGCATTGAAAAAGTCTCTAATGAGGATCTGCTTAAGATGTTTGAGCACAAGCTTGTGTCAGAGGGCAAGGTCCCGACAAGGCAGTTCAAGACTTTTGAAGGCATTATCAGGGCGAAAAAAGACTATGACGAGCACAAGCTCTCAAAGATTGAAATGGAACACATATTCCGCGATTCAGGGAATCTGATAAAATCACTTGTGGAATATGTACAGCGCAAACGTGGCGCTGAGCTTGAAAGGGCCAAGATAAGGGTGAAGTACGGCAGCAAATACGGCGAGGTCATGCTGCTTGACACCCACGCTTTCGTTGTCCATGACATTGACGCAAAAGACAAGGAGATAAGCAAGGCAAGGGTAAAGCCAAACGGCTCATTGGAGGCGCTGGAAAAGAGCAGCCATGAGGAGATGGAAAAGCACATCGCAAGCGTCCACATACCCCAAAGGGCATTCATCAAGGAGCCAATATTCGAGGAATTGAAGAAGATATTCGGGCCGGATGTTGAAGTGCTGGTGAATTATTGATTTTCTTTAATGTAGAGTAAACCTGTTTATCACTTCTGGGCTTTTTGCAAAGAAGAATCAACAAACCAATTTTTGTTGCAATTGTTCACAATTATTTGTAAATTCGTAAGTTCTTTCTTGATTTTTTATCCTATAGGAATTCACTTTAATATTCGTATGTAAATGTGAATTCCTATATCAGGAAAACTTTAACAAAATTATACGAAAATTAAAGTTTTCCGCTATAATTTCACTGAAAAATCAGAATTTTCTTTCCGTCGTTTTGCTATAAGCATAGTTTAATGCAAAACGACAGCTGCACATCTGAATTGGCCGGAATCTGCCCATTATCTGCGGCTGTCCTTTCGTCATAAACAAGAAGTAAAACGAAAGGACGGAATTAATATTATTATAATGGATTGCAATAGAGCATACAATTAAAAATTTGGCAGTATTAAAGGTTTAATGAACATTAATTCAATGCCGGTAATTGCAAAAAGCCCTTATGCCCATCAGTTGAAGGGTTTACTTTACAGCAACATTTAAAAACCGTCTCTATTTTTCATATTTTATGGCAAAGCTAAGGAAATTTGTGGCATACAGGAACCTTGAAAGGCCCTATACAAGGACATCCAAGTTCAAGAAAAAGGCATTCATAAGGATGTCTCCCAACATCAAGGTTGTAAGGTTTGTGACAGGCTCTCCAAACAAGAAATTCCAGTACACGCTTAACCTTCTCTCAAAATCAGATTTGCAGATAAGGGACAATGCCCTGGAAAGCGCAAGGCAGACCTCGAACAGGCTGCTCGAAACCACAATAGGGCTTGGAAGCTACTTCATGCGCGTCAAGACGTACCCATTTCACGTTCTTAGGGAGAATCCTCTTGCAGGTGGCGCAGGCGCAGACAGGTTCAGCACGGGAATGGCCCATTCATTCGGCAAGCCCATTGGAAATGCTGCAAGAGTGCATAAAGGAGATATTATTTTCCAGCTGTCTGTCAACAAGGAGCATCTCGACCTTGCGAAGAAGGCATTGGGAAGGGCGCTGACGAAGGTGCCTTGCTCTTGCCTGATTGAAGTCATTCCGAATAAAATCTGATTTCGGGAATTAATTTTCAAAGAATAAATTTGTTTTCAGAATTATTTGATTGTCAATTGGCGCCTATTCTTACAGTCATGACTTCATTCACCAGCATCTGTTCAAGATCCTGCCTTTTCCTTATCAGATGGGGTTCTCCTTTCCTGTCAATAAGAACTTCAGGAGCCTCAGGGAAGGAATTATAATTTTTTGCAGGCATGGCTGCGCAATACGCCCCGGCTCCCCCGATTACTACAAGGTCGCCGATTTTTGCCCGTTTCATTAGTCTGGGCTTGAGTCCTTCTGGATTTCCGGGCTCAGGCGTTAAACTGTCACCGCTTTCACAGCAATGGCCGACGACTAAATAATTCCTCAAGACCCTTCGCTCACCATTTTGTGGCACTACTGTGATTGGATGCTGCGCCCCGTACAGGCAAGTCCTGGCAATATCCGTCATGCCTGTATCTACTTTGACAAACGTATGCCCTTCGCTGCCGGTATCAACAACATCAGTCACTTCTGCAATCACCGCTCCTGCATTTG
>JACOZO010000134.1 GCA_016181325.1 Candidatus Woesearchaeota archaeon
TACACACGAATTTGGCTCTGTCAATAATCCAAATGGGCATTGGATAAGGGATGAAGTAGAGTTGAAAAGAGAGCAGTGCCTTTATGAAGCCAATGGAATAGAAGCCTACAGGCAGGTGCATAGAACAGGCACATGGCCGGTGGACAGGTAAAATCATTCTTGCGGCTCTGTCCCGAATGTCAGTTTTGCCATCAATTATGCGAGCATCTTTACTTGTTCCATAAAGCCAGAAGGAAATTGCAATGGGAATTCTGGCTATAAATTTATACTTAAAAATGCGAGCCGATGGCAAAACCGAGCCGTTAGGCGAGATTCGGGACAGAGCCCCTCTTGCAAAACCTTTAAATATCACTATCTTTTTGCGGAGATTCTATGGCTTTGCTTAGCATCGTGATTATCATAAGCATTCTGGCGCTCCTTTTTGCCGTCTATCTTACAAGGGACATTCTCAGAAGGGATACCGGGCATCGTGATTATCATAAGCATTCTGGCGCTCCTTTTTGCCGTCTATCTTACAAGGGACATTCTCAGAAGGGATACCGGAACTAGTGCAATGCAGGAAGTCTCAAACGCAATAAAGATAGGCGCAGAGGCATTTGTCAAGAGGCAGTACACGACAATAGCGATACTATGTATAGTTCTCGCCATCCTCATATTCGGGATCTATGCATCCATAGGGAAGACAGAAATCGGCTGGAGAACTTCATTGTCATTCATCTTCGGGGCATTAAGCTCTGCTTTCGCCGGCATTTTCGGCATGTGGATATCAATAAGGGCAAACATCAGGACAGCAAGCGCGGCAAGGAGAAGCATAAAGGAAGCATTCCTTGTAGCATTCAGGGGAGGGGCAGTCACAGGGATTGTGATAGTTGCCATGTCCTTGCTCGGCGTTTCGATAATCTATTATCTTTTCAGCATAGGGATTGAGGACAGTGAAGTCCCGTTCCTGATTGTAGGGTATGGCTTCGGCGCGTCATTTGTAGCTTTGTTTGCGCAGCTGGGCGGGGGCATCTACACAAAGGCTGCTGATGTCGGCTCTGACCTTGTAGGCAAGGCCGAGAAAGGCATTCCTGAAGACGACCCGAGAAATCCTGCTGTCATAGCAGACCTTGTAGGCGACAATGTTGGAGACTGTGCTGGGCGTGGAGCGGATTTGTTCGAGAGCACCGCAGCAGAAAACATAGGCGCAATGATCTTGGGCGTTGCATTGTATCGTGATTTTGGAATCAATGGTGTCCTGTTTCCATTGGCAATCATGGCAATGGGGCTTGTGGTTTCAACCATTGGTGTTATGCTCACAAGGATGAAGAGCGAGGATGAAAACCCGATGAGAGCCATGAACAGGGGGTATTACATAACAAGCCTGATGTCTGCAGGCGTGCTTTATATTGCAGTGAAATGGCTGCTGAACGGCAACATGTGGTTTTTTTATGCAGGACTTGTCGGCATTGTGACAAGCATACTTATTGTGTGGATTACAATCTATTACACCGAATCAACATTCAGGCCTGTGAAGAGCATAGCCAAGGCTTCCATTACAGGGCATGCGACCAACATAATTTCAGGCTTTGCCGTTGCAATGGAGGCAACCGTGCTTCCGGTCATTGTGCTTGCGCTGGCGCTGCTGACATCATTTTACTTCGGAAGCCACAGCGGCATTGACCACGGCGGATTATACGGAACTGCAATCGCCACGATGGGAATGCTTGCAACGGCAGCTTACATCCTTGCCATGGACAACTTCGGGCCGATTACCGACAATGCAGGCGGCATTGTTGAGATGAGCAAATCCCCGGAAAGTGTCAGGAGAAGGACGGACAAGCTTGATGCAGTAGGAAATACGACAAAGGCATTGACAAAAGGCTATGCCATCGGAAGCGCTGCGCTGGCCGCATTCCTGCTGTTCACGGCTTATCTTGATGATGTCAAGAAGCACACAGGATTGCCGATTGTCGCAGTGGATATTGCAAAGATAGACGTGTTTGTCGGCGCATTGATAGGCGCAATGCTCATATTCCTTTTCAGCTCATTTGCCATAAGGGCAGTCGGGGATGCCGCTTTCAGCATAATAAATGAGGTCAGGAGGCAATGGAAGGAAAAGAAGGGCATAATGAAAGGCACTGAAAAGCCCGACTATGCAAGGGTTGTTGACATCTGCGTAAAGGCCTCATTGAAAGAGATGATGCTGCCGGGATTGCTCGTCATTGCAACAGTGGTGATTGTCGGAGTTACCCTGAAATATGAGGCTGCCGCTGCATTCCTGATGGTTGCCACAATAACCGGCATTCTCATGGCATTATTGCTCAATACAGGAGGAGGCGCATGGGACAATGCAAAGAAGCTGATTGAGGCAGGAGAGCACGGCGGAAAAGGCTCTGATGCCCATAAAGCCGCTGTCACGGGAGACACTCTCGGCGACCCGTTCAAGGACACTGCAGGCCCTTCATTGCACGTGCTGATAAAATTATTGAGCACAACAACATTGGTTCTGGTGCCATTATTCTTATAATTGGTTTATTTTGTCGGGAGAAATTTACAGATGGAAAGCCTTGAGCAGGCGATTGGAGCAGTTGAGCGGCTTGCGAATCATTTAGTAATTTCTGATATGGGATTGCATAGAGCAAGTACATTGAAAAAAACTCTCCATGACGCCGCGATGCAAGGCCTGACAAAAGAATATTCATCATCTGAATGGTACACTGTAAGATACTTAGCTGGCAGGAAATTAAGAATTTATTATAATGTATTAGACAATGAAGTCTCAGGATGGATTGAAGAACTTGCAGCAAAACTAGACGGCAGAGAGGATGCGCCATTATCCGGCAGGGGGCCTGCTGAGGTACCTGCAGAAGATGCGTTAAAAGCCCGGCACGACCTGGCCGGCATCTATCAAGTTCATCCCTCAAGGAAGGCAAGGCTGAGAATAAGTGGGCTGCTGCACCATGATAAATTTAAGTTCCTTGGCGATGAACTTATTCGCGGAGAACTCATCGGTCCAGAAGAGCTAGGGCAGATTTTTGACTCCAGCAAAGCCTCAGGAAAGGCGAGATACCTGGCCGGAAGGAAGCTGGGTTACAATCTATTTGACAGCCTGTCTAATGCCTATCCAATTGCTATACAAAGAGTGGCATTCTCCGCCGGAATTGTTACAGGAGGATTGCTTGGAATTTATTTAATCTATAGAATGGGCGAGTAAGGGAGGTTGCCTTAGGCCCACTTTATCGAGCACCCGATTGCAGGAGCCAATGGCTTAAGAACTTCTTTCTTCTCAATCAATGCCCTGATTGCATTCTTTAAATCAGGCGACTTGACCGAATTAGAATCCTGGTAATTGTCATCAATCCTGCCATGATATCTCAGTTTCCTTTCCCTGTCAAAAACAAATGCCTCAGGCGTGCACTGCGCATCATAAGCCTTCGCAGTTTTCTGGTCGGCATCCCTCAAATAAGGGAAATTGAATCCCCTGATTCTCGCATAGACCTTCATCTTGTCAAAGCCGTCTTCAGGGTAGATTTTCTCGTCATTTGAATTGATGCCAACAAATTGAACCTTGTCAAAGAATTCCTTCTGCATCTTTATCATTCTTTCGGTGTAAGCCTGCACATAAGGGCAGTGGTTGCACATGAATACGACGCATAAGACATCCCTGTTCTTATAATCGTCCATGCTGTGCTTCTTGTCATCAACGCCGGCCAAAGTGAAATCGGGCGCCCTGCCGCCGATGTCGAGCTTCAGCCCGTGGGTTCTCATTTCCATGATTGTCGGAAAAATGAGAATTGGAGGAATTATTAAAGTTTGTTGTTTTGGTCAAAAGCAAGTTCTGCTGTTTCAATACCACCATCAAGGAATGATTTTTAAAGCAGGAAAGCTTCCTGCACCATATGTCAGACGGGGGAAGTGAAGGCTCTGAAGCAGAAGGGCATTCAGGAGGCGAAAGCCCTGATTCAGGGGAACATTCAGGCTCAGGGGATTATGAAATCCACAGCTATACCAATGAAAGACCTCAGGGGCATCATGATTCCGGTGCAGAAGAAGGATTGGAGGCCAAAGCCGGTGGAAATCATAACAGAGGAAAAGAACCGTCAAGAGAAGGAAAAGGTTCTGAAAAAATAAGCACAAGGACAGTAGACGGCGCTGTCGCCATAATTGCCTATGAGGATCCTGAAACAGGAAAAGTCGAGTTCTATCTTGAGCAGAAGCCCCAGGATTACGCGATAGCAAAGTACAGGGGCAAGCTGAGCTTTGTCGGCGGCGGGATGGAGACTACGGACCCGAACAGCCTGGAGGCCCTGGTCAGGGAGATATCAGAAGAAGTCGAGAGTGACGAGGCAAAAGCCATCCTGATAGGCATTTTGAGGTCAAAGCTTCCAAGCCCCTACACTGTGCTGAAGGAACTTGTCAACGGAAAGCAGTCTTCAACATATATCTATGTGATAAAGGTAGCATCGCGCAGCCAGTGGCTCAGGATAAAAAATTCTCAATTGACCCATGATGCCGGGCCCAAGCAGATCCTGACGCTTGAGGAGGTTCTGGGAATGGGCGATGATGATTTCGCATTCGACATGCGCCCAATAATACTGGGATATATCAGGGAGCATTATTCCCATAGCAATCCATACCACGGCAGTCCGGAGCATATGGCTGCGGTGAATCCCGTGCATTATTCACGTCTGAATCCCTTGACAAGGCTGGAAGACAGGATAAGTAAACTCAGTTATTTTGATGGCAGCGGATTGAATTACCACAATTCATTGCAAAATAAGGTTTATAAGTAGACCCATCTTGCCATGAAAACAGATGTCAGAAAGAAATAGTAATTCTATTGTTGATCAGTATTTTAGCGAGATTAATCATTTCCCTGTTCTCTCTAGCGAGCAGGAAGCACAATACGCCAAAAGGATTAGGGCTGGTGATGAACGGGCTTTTGCAAGCCTGGTTGAGGCTAATCTGAGATTCGCAGTCAGTGTAACTAAGCAATATCAGAATTTTGGACTGCCTTTGTCTGACCTTATCAACGAGGCAAATTACGGGCTTATTACTGCAGCCAGAAGGTTTGATGAAACTAGAGGATATAAGTTTATTTCTTATGCCGTTTGGTGGGTAAGGCAGGCTATTTTAAAAGCATTGGCTGATCAGTCAAGGATTGTAAGATTGCCGTTGAAAAGAGTTGGAGAACTCGTACGAATTAGTAAAATACATGATAGGCTGGAGCAGGAATTAGGCAGGCCTCCGGAATTGGAGGAGATAGCGGTAAAGATGGCTATAAAAGGGGATGGGCTTGCAGAACTGGTGATGTTAAACCAGCACCCAATCTCCTTGGATGCGCCTTTAGATTCTAGTGATGGCGAAGGAGATACATATGGGGATAGGATAGTATACCAAGATCAGGCCGGCACAGCGAAAATTTTTGGTGACAATGGAAGATATAGTCCGGATGGTTATACAACAGTGCCGGAGAAAGCTCTTGTAATAACGGAATTGGAGGAGGCAGTTGGAAGAGCAGTTGGAACGCTAATTGAAAGTGAAGCAAGAGTCTTAAGAATGTACTTTGGGTTTGACGGGTGTAAACCTATGACTCTTGAGGAAATTGGGGTTTATGTAGGCAGGACAAGGGAAAGAGTCAGGCAAATCAAAGAAAAGGCATTGCAAAAATTGAGGCATCCTTCACATAGTGGTGTCTTAGAAGAATTTTATCAGGAATAAAATAGGAGAAAAATGGCGGCGGCGAGATTACCACAAACCTTTTCTTTAGCCTCCTTTTCAAGTCGGCAAAGAAAAGATTTACCAAAAGAAAGGATATTGAAAATGGCGGCGGCGAGATTTGAACTCACGACTTCCACGTAGCCCAATATAGCTTAGTCATCTCCTTGCGGATCAGAGCTCATAAGATATGAGCGTGGCACTATAACCAGGCTAAGTTACGCCGCCAATGAAACCAGCAGAAAAATATGGGTTATTTAAAAGTTGCTAAACAAATTTTCTTATCCTGTCCGCCAGCTCCTCTATTTCGCCTTCCTTGTAGCTTGAGTGGTTCCACTTCAGCCCGGTATTGTCGTTCCTGAATCTCGGCATTATGTGAAGATGCGCATGTTCAACAGCCTGGCCCGCATATCTGCCGTTGTTCATCAGCACGTTGTACGCCTTGTTTCCAACAGCCAATGACAGCGACTTTGCAACTCTTTTTGCAGCCATCATCATCTGGCATACAGTTTCATCAGGGATGTCGCTCAGCGTAAGGTAATGGTTTTTAGGGATGACAAGTGTATGCCCTTTCCCCGCGGGCATTATGTCAAGGAAAATGAATATGTTCTTGTCCTCATAAATCTTGGCACAGGCTATTTCTCCCATGATAATCTTGCAGAAAATGCAGTTTTGCATTACCTTGGCACCTCAACAAACTCCAATTTGTCATTTTTGGCATCAAGCAGCGCAACAGTATAGGGATTTGCCCTGAACAGCGCGCCAGGATTTATTACCCTGGTCTTGCCTATCTTTTCATCCCTTTTCTGGTGAGTATGGCCTGTCAGTACATAGTCATGCTTTCCGGATGAAATAGCCTGATCGAGCTTTTTTCTGTCAGTCCCGTGATAGACATAAAATTTTTTGCCTTCATATTCAAAGCTCTTTTCATTTGTTGCTTGTTCAAAGCCCAATTCCACGGCCTTTTTATTCATTCCTTCAATCTCGCCGTCATTATTCCCAAAAACTATCTTCATCTTCAGTCCCTTGAAGTTCTCAAGCACAGGCGGGCTTATTATGTCCCCGCAGTGCACCGCGAAATCAACTTTCTTTGACTTGAATATGGCAACTGCCTTCTTCATGGCTTCCTCGTTTTCATGTGTATCCGAGATTATTCCGATCATGCTCAAATTTCGATATACTTGATGTTTTTTAAGCTTTCTAAATCTATGATGACTGCATTGAGCCTGTTCTCAGGATAGCTGCTTCCAGCATTTATGCATATCGTCTTCCCGATATTATCTCTCCACGAGCCGCTAATTCTCGGGCTTTCATGGATATGGCCGTGCAAGGTAAGCAAAGGCTGCTCTTCTTCTATGAACTGCCTTACTGCCCTGCTGCCGACATGCGTGCCGTCTGTTATGACATCAAGCTTCGTGTTGAATGGAGGGGTATGTATGACGTAAATAGTATTTTTTGGGTTGCTCAGTTTCCCTAAATTCCCAAGGTCTCCGATTATTGTGCCTTTCTCCCTGTCAGCTGTCCTGATTTCCTCAGGAAAAAGAGGGGTTGGTTTGGCAGAATCAAAGCCTTCATCCTTCTCCCAGTCTTTCAGCCTAAAAGGCGTGGGATTTACAAAGCCGTATCCGGCAATATTAAATTTTTTATTGATTTTTAAGGATTTTTTATTGATATAGTGTATATTTTTAATGTTGTTATTTTCCAGTATTGCCTCGTTTATTCTGAAATCGTCATTTCCCATTATAAGGAAAACCTGTTTATTGGCCTTTTCAAGTAATGGAATCATGAATTTTTCAAGAAAATCCTTTTGTGTCTTAACAGTTTCCTGCAGCGTGGCGCCGCCTCTCGGGCACAGATCACCGCCAATGACAATTGCCTTGATGCCATCCTCAGATGCCTTTTTTGCCAGTCTTTCATATAAGGGCTTAGTGCCGTGCAGGTCTGAGGTGTAGATTATTTTGAACATGATTGGAAAAATGGACCGGCCGGGATTTGAACCCGGAGTCTAATGGGTCTCTTTCAAGATTTCCCAAGCCAAGGGAACACGATAATCTCCAGCTGTCACCAGCTTCCAGATTTCGCCACCGGCCCAACCTTTTTAACATGCTCGGCTTCGCCTCGCAG
>JACOZO010000135.1 GCA_016181325.1 Candidatus Woesearchaeota archaeon
ATGCTAATAATTCCATAGAAGAATCATCCGAAAAAGATTGTGTTGCTTCACGAACATATCTAGCTGCAAATGCTTCTATCAAATATAATGAACTTACACTGTCAGATTCTAACATTCTTCTAACCTGATTTAAGCGAACTCGGGGAATTCTCTCCAAAGATTCTTGTCTGATTCTAGCTACTAAGGATGGGGTATCTTCAATTACTTTTTGTAAGTGAGTTTCTGCCGCCATAACACTTGATTTTAAATCCATATTTATAAACCTTTAGACTTTTACTCTATTTTAGTGGTAATCTGTAATTATCTGATTATATCAGACCAACCTAAATTGCCTTATTCCTCCCCCCTGAATACCTTCTCAAACAATCCAATAAACACCTCCTGCGGCACGTCAATCCCGGCTTCCACAAAAGCCCTTGCCAGCCTTTTCCCGACTTCCGGCTCAGAGCCCTTGCCATCGAACATGAGCAGTCTCTTCAGGGTAAGGCTGCAAAGCATGCCGTTGTTCAATCTGACACATACCTCGCGATTATCCTTTATGACCTTGCATTTGTCATGATAAACCAGCACATCATCATTGATCCTGTGCCTGCTGAATTCCCAGGCAATCAAGTCCTTTAATACCTGCTCATAATCTTTATTCCCAAGATACAGATTGATGTCCTGAATATCAGTAAATTCAAAGAATGAATAATTATTTTCTATATTGTAAGATAATACTCTTCCAAGATACTTTTTTACCTTCTGCCTGGCGCCTTTTTTATCTTCTTTTGCCTTCCATTTGTTCTCTACAAGATAAGCATACTCATAGCCTTTTACCTTCTTTGTGCGTATGTACATAGAATAGTTAGGCACCAGAAAATTAATATACTTTTCGCTTGTAATCAAAGCTCGCTGGTAATCTCTTTCCTGAACTTATCAGAAACTTTCTTCAGCCGGTTTACAGCGCTTGTGAGCGCGCTTTTCGGCGTCGCGGAACCATCAGTCTCGATTATGAACTCAGGTGAGCTTATCTGTGGGTGCTTTATGCTGTATGTCGCCGTCTTTACATGATCATCATTCCACAATTCAGTCTTTAGAATGTTGCATACAGTATGGTCAGCTCCCTTAAGCTCAAAGATGAGCTTGTTCTTCTTGTTCTCTGTCACTTTTGCTTCCATTTCATTTAGTATAATCCCTTTATTTAAATACCTTTTGATTGCAGAATTTTATTTTCTCGTCGGGAACAGCTCAAATCTGAAACAGCTGGCCTCAATCCTGTGTATCCTTCTCCTGTGGAAATCAAAAGCAGCCTTTAAAGGCAGCCTGTAATTCCATATATGCGTGATTTCAGCCCCTTTTTTGGCCGCAAACTTCTCAAGAAAGCCCTTGCTCTCACTTTTGTGGAGAGAGTACACCACCTTGGCAGATTCCAGGGCCTTTTCCAGAAAAAAGGCGTCATTATGCCTTATCTTGGTGCCAAAAGGTGGATTCTCTATTACAGTATCTCCTTTGCCACGGTATTCTGAGATATCTTTTTCTTCTATCTCTATAGTGTCCAAGCCCTTGTAACCCTCACTTTTCAGCTTGGAAATGTTCCTTCTGGCTGCCTCCAGGGCATTTTTATCCTTATCTACTAGTATTGCCTTCGTTGCCCCCAGCAACCCTGCCCCTATGCCCAGAATCCCTGTTCCAGCCCCAAGATCTATCACTTCCTTGTCCTTTATGTCGCCTAATAAGTAGGCATTCCAGAGCATATCTGCCGCCGTATTGCCATCAGTAGGGTACTGCTCAAGTCTCACTTTTGCTTCGTCAAAACCCCCTAATCCTGATAATATTATGGCAAGCCCTGCCTTTGAGCCTATTTTTCCCCCAATTCCTCCCATTTTTGACCTCTAATACCCTTCCCGAACTCTCACTTTTCACGAATAAACATCATTATTCAGCGCCATAATGCCCGTTTTCCAGCCCTATTCTAAGGCAAGATAAGCCCTATATTGGCCATATTCAGGCCATTAAAGTCAATATATGCATCCAACATAGGCTAAATCAGCCATTTTCAGCCCATTTTGACCCTCACTTTTAGCTCACAAATCCCGATTTTAACCCCTTCAGCACACTTTGCTATCTCATCTTCCAGGCCTTTTGAGTTGCCTTGAATCCTCATTTCTGATGGTGCTGCCTGGCCTTTCTTAAACCTATCCCTTGCCGTGCATTTGTACTGGTCTTCATGCCCTTTTTCCTGCATATTCCCAAAAATCATGCATTCCTCGTCGAGTCCCAATTTCAGTCCCAAATTCATTTTCTCGTCGGGAAACTGCATAGTCCCAGTCCCAATGAGTCCTATAATATTCCCAAGACTATCCCAAGATTGTCTCAAGTTTAAATATTTTTCGACTGAAAATATTCCCAAAATAGTCCCACATCATTCCCAGCAAATTCCCAAAAATGAAAAGTTTTAAATAGATTCTGTACTCTTTTCAAGGGCATGTTCTGGAACAGGGGTTTTGAGGGCAAATTGGAGCGCATAAACACGCTTCTGCAGAGGTCTTTCTCGAACGTAAAAAATGACACGAACAACCTGTCAAGGTGGATGCAGTACCTCTACCAGAAGAGCCAGGAACAGGAAGCCCTTATAAGGAAAATGAACGAGGAGCTGTCGCGCATGCCCAGGACAAGGGAAGACATCAGGCACATAATAGACTCGTATTACTCATATGACACCGTTCTGGGCCAGATCCATAGGCTCAGCAGCCGTGTCGACGAGATTGCCCAGAGGCAGGCCCACATTCCGCAGCCTGTCCAGCAGGTGCAGCCAAGGGCAGAAAGTGAGGGCGCAATCACCGAAATTGACAAGAGGCTGAGGCAGCTTGAGACAAAGAAGCTTTCCCTCAAGGAGAGGCTGATAAAGCGGCTTACCAAGAACTCCAAGGACTATGTGAAGAGCGTCATACTGTCATACATCAAGAAATATGAATCAATTCCTGCACTCCAGATAAAGGAGATGGTCGTGGACGACCAGGCACTATGCTCAAAAAGCTCTTTTTACCGGATTCTGGAAGAGGTTGAAGAGATGAATCAGGTCGGGATCATAAAAAAAGGGAAAGAAAAGCATTATTTTTTCAAGGCCATAAAAAATCTTGATTAAAAGTTTTAATTTTTAATTAAAATATTTTACACCCTTTATTTTCCTACATGAAACAGAAATCTTTTTAAACAACCCTGCCAAAACTATTTTTCTGTTTTTTTGGGGGTGAATGAAATTATAAGACTAAACTTTAAGAGTGGTAGCTCTCTCTCTGCGGGAGACATTGACAGGAAATTGAAGCATTCGTTTGTGAATATCAAGGAAGAGATGGATGAGCATCTCCAGGCAATAAACGAAAACACGAATGAAATAACATCAAATTATGAGTATATTTGCGAGCTTGAAGCCAGGATTGAGAGATTGACAGAAAGGATGGACAAGATGCAGATGTTTATTGAATCCTATATTGGCGCAAAGTCGCCTGCTGTTGAGCAGATTGAAATCAAGCCATTGAGCAAGGCCGAGCAGGACGTATTTACAGCCCTATATATCCTTCAGGAGGAAAAAGGCACAGTCACATTTGCGGACATAGCTGAAATGGCCTGTATTGGGGTTGAGGAAGTATCTGCGCATGTGGCTTCAATGATCAGCAAGGGAGTTCCGGTATCAAAAAAATTCATAGACAATGAGCCTTACCTGAAGCTTGACAAGGAATTCAAGACACTGCAGGCAAAAGAAAACATACTGCACATAGTGCATTAACTAAATGTTTTAATTATTTATTGAAGTTTTCATTTGCTGCAAAAAATGAGAACGACAATACTTTTTGCGCTAATTGCTTTCTTGTTAGTGTTGGCAGCATGCGAAGATACAGAGCTGCCGAAGAATGAGCAACCGGATGGTGCAACAACAGGCAGTGAGCCAGTTGCCAAAGCTATTACGCCAGAGGAATGCAAGGCAGCAAACGGCAACTGGAACGAGTGCGGCAGCCCCTGCGCGGGAATAGATGCCGAAGTATGCATCCAGGTTTGCAGCGCACAATGCGAATGCGGCGGAATTGCCGGATTTGGCTGTCCTGAAGGCTACAAATGCAGATTGACCGGAAAGATAGCTGACGAGATGGGAGTTTG
>JACOZO010000136.1 GCA_016181325.1 Candidatus Woesearchaeota archaeon
TAAGGAGAAATTCAAAAGCAGTTCGCCAATTAACCCATGCGCAAAGTGCAATGAGCCATGCTCAAATGACATCTGCAATGCGTGCTTTTATCTGGAGAAGATTGAGCTGAAGGTAAAAAATTAAATGGGTTCAATACTTGGCTTCTGCTCTTCAAATAAAATTCCATCTATTCCATTTGGACTTAGACTTTCGTAATATTCTTCGAGTTTTGGATAATAGGATTTGGAAATCTCGTTCCAGTTTTGGATTAATTCCCACCATTTTGCGATTTGCGCTTTGATTTGGCGGACTATTTCCCCATTTGTGTGTGCCTCATCATAAGTACCTATGAATCTGTCAAATTCGTCCAGAAAACAACCTATTCTTGGAGACAACTCCTGCCATGCCCTTTGTTCTGTTTCTAAAGGATTGACAGATTCCTGCGGCAAATTTACTAAATAAGCTATGTCAAAAAGTTCCTTTTTTTTCCGCATTCTTTCCGCTAAATTTTGTAAATATTCTTTTTGTATGGGTTCATCTCGGGAAAGTTTATTCTGCAAGGAATAATGGACAGAAAAAGCATTGTGCAAATACGCTCCAATAGGCACTTTTGATTTTCCGATAACTTCCAGTTCCAATGGACTGTACATATTAAGTTAAACTAATAACTTTCATCTTTTAAACCTATTGCCAGCTAAAACCTAAAATTGAAGTGGCAGATATGAGAGATGCTAAGTGAAGAAAACAGAAAACTATAAAAACAATCATAAATTCATTCTTAACATCAGTTAATTCAACCATTGGAGGTGGTTTAAATGCACACATTGCCGAAATTGCCGTATAAATGCACACATTGCCGAAATTGCCGTATGCTTACAATGCGCTTGAGCCTTACATTGATGAGCAGACTATGACTATACACCATACAAAGCACCATCAGGCTTATATCGACAAATTGAACGCAGCGATAAAGGGCACAAAATTTGAGCCAATGGACGTAAATGAGCTTCTTAAAAAAATAAACGAAGTGCCCGAGAACATAAGGACTGCTGTCAGAAACCATGGCGGGGGGCATTCAAACCATACTTTCTTCTGGCAGATAATGGCGCCAAATGCAGGTGGAGAGCCTTCTGGAAAAGTCGGGGATGCCATCAAAGCAGCATTTGGCTCCTTTGATAAGTTCAAGGAAGAATTCACGAATGCCGGGCTTAACAGGTTTGGCTCAGGATGGGCATGGCTTGTTTCCGACAAGGGGAAATTAAGCGTGATGAGCACTGCCAATCAGGACAGCCCTTTGATGGAGGGAAAAACTCCAATACTTGGAATAGACGTCTGGGAACATAGTTACTACATCAAATGGCAGCAACAGAGAGGCAAATACATAGAATCATGGTGGAATGTTGTGAGCTGGAAGAAAGCCGAAGAAATTTTCAAGAAATCCCATTAATATTTTTTACTTGTTTTTTGGCTTCTGTTCTTTTAAGCCCTTCCATCGCAGGCCTGAAATAAGGATCAATGCCCAATGCTTTCCTGTACTCTTCAGACGCTGAATCTGTCTGGTTCAACTGATCATAAATCAGTCCCAGGTTAAAATGGGGATACATGAGATTGGGATTTGTTTCAGCCGCCTTTTCCAGCTCTTCAATCGCCTCCTTGAACCTGCCAAGCTGCATGTAGTGGAATCCGAGATTGTTACGGGCTTCGGCATAATTTGGGTTTATTCTTGCAGCATTTGCATACCCCTGAATTGCCATATTTAGGTTGCCCATCTTGTTAAATGCCAGCCCCAGATTATAATGGGCAAGGGAGCTTTCCGGAGAGGACTTTACGGTTTCTGACCATAAAACAAAATCGTTCCTCCAGTCAAAATTCCTTGAGAATGTCAATATAATAAAAATAATCAGGATTCCAGTAATTGAAAAATTCAGTAACGAAATGATTTTTTTATGATGGACTGAATTTTGCCTGATTTTATCATTAAATAAATCATATAAATAAGCTGCCAGGAAAGAAAATCCTATCAATGAGACATAAAGATACCTTTCCTGCATTATGCTGGCCTGCGGAAGAATATAAGAAACAGGGGCAAGACCGATGAAAAACAATCCTATAGAAAAGGCAACAGCAGGATGATTCTTACAATATTTCAATGCAATAAAAATCAATGAAATTATCATCAATAATGATACTATTGTTTTAAACTCAAAAATTGACTGCGACAATACAGCCTGCCTGTCCAGGCCCACATAAACAATTGACTGGATGCCTTCCGAGATTTTGTGGTCGGCAGTAAGGCTGAAAGGCCAGAATAAAAGCGAAATGTAGATCAGGAATGCCTTTGACATTGTGAGCATCGTGTGATAAAAACTGCCGGCAAGATAAGAGCCCTTGACAGCCAGTTTGAGGGCCAGTCTCAAAATAAGATATAGCGTCAATATGGCAAAATACGGCAGATAGAACTTTATTTTTATCCAAAAACTTTCCCTGCTTATTTTCCTGAAGCACAAATCATGCATAATCATCAATATAGGGAGAACTAATGCAAGCTCATACGTAAAAATCGCCAATAGGGCAAAAATCAGTGAAATCATGTATTTTTTATTCAGGAATTTCCAGTCGTCAATCTGGATGTATAAATAAAATGATGCAAGGGCCAAAGCAACCCCTATTATCGCAAAGCTTCCTGTGACAAACGCAACAGCTTCCGTATTGGCGGGATGCACTGCGAAAATAAGCGAAGCGATAAACGCAACTGGCTTTTTTAAGGTTATTTTCAGTATTATGAGGTAAATCAAAATTGAAATTGCAAGATGAATGATTATTGACTGGATATGATAGCCCAAAGGATTGAAGCCATACATTTTATAGCTAATAAAATAAAACAATGAGACCAGGGGCCTGTAATAAATCTCATTGATGCTCGGGACATCCCCTGCAAAAACATTCAGGATATTTCCAGTATTCCTTGTCTGGACCCACTGCAGCAGCACATTGTCATCCCATGCAAATCCGTTCTGCAGGATGCTGCTGTATGCTAGAATTGTTATTAATGCAATTATGGAAATGTGGAGCTTTTTGCTTCCGTTCAGCAATTTTTGCAGATTAGTCATAAATAGGCATCTTATGCCCTCCCATACCTGTCTTCATACCTTTTTATATCTTTCTCGTCAAAATCGCCGAAGGAGATCTCAAGAAACCTTACCATGCCGTTTGAATTGTTTGCTATCCTGTGCTTTTCGCCCTTTGCTATGGATATTTCATCGCCTTTGATGAGATTCATAACTTTATTGCCCACGGTCACAATAGCCTTTCCTTCCAGGATAACCCAGAATTCCTTCCTTTTCCTGTGGCTCTGCAATGACAATATTCCGCCGGGCTTGACTTCAATAATCTTGACTGTAGCTTTTTCATTGTGTGTATATTGTATGAACCTGCCCCACGGCTTTTCAACAGCGAACTTTTTCATAATACTGCTTTAAAAACAAACATTTAAATATCTTGTGCTATTACATATTAACATTCGTTAAGACTAGACAAGAGGTGCAATTAACATGGAACAGGAAGCAAAAACACAGGAAAAAGTACTAATCACAAAAGACATGACTATATCATCTGTTGTCAGGAAATACCCTTCAGTAGTTGACCCTTTGATGGATGCCGGAATTCACTGCGTCGGCTGCCATGTCTCGGAATTCGAGACGCTGGAGCAGGGCTTCAAGGGGCATGGGATGAGCGATGAGGATGTTGATTCCATAATTGAGAAACTGAACAAGGCTGCTGCTGGAGATGCTTCTAATGAAGGAAAGGAGTTCATTGTAACTCCAAAGGCTGCCCACAAGCTTGCCGAAGTCCTTAAGGAAAACAAGCAGGAAGGCTCTGCATTGAGGGTAGGGATCATATCAGGCGGATGCTCTGGATTCAAGTATACTCTTGAGCTTGACAACAACATAACAAATGACGACAAAGTTTTTGAGCTGGATGGCGTAAAAGTTGTAATTGGAACGGATTTTCTGCCTATGCTCAAGGGAGCACAGCTGGATTACTCTGACGGGCTTACCGGGGCTGGATTCAAGATATCAAATCCCAATGCAAAAGGAAGCTGCGGATGCGGGGAAAGTTTTCATTAAAAATTAAAATTTAATTTAGAATAAAATAAAAATTAATTCCGTGATTCCCTTTTAATCTGATTATAGTCCTTTATTGCGGCAGAATTTGTCTCGCCATCGCGTCACTTCGTGAAACCATTGGCGGCGCCTAATTTTTAAAGGAATTAAAAATTCAATAAGATTTGGCATATTATAAAATAAAAATGGTAAACGTCGGCGACAAAGCTCCTGATTTCAAGCTTAAAGACCAGAACCAGAATGAAGTTTCTTTAAGCAGCTTTCATGGCAAGAATGTTTTGCTTGCGTTCTATCCTTTTGACTTCAGCCCCGTATGCACGACAGAATTTGCATGCTTCCAGGACGATCTTTCTGAATTGGGCAATCTGGGCGTTCAGGTTTTGGGAATCAGCGTCGACAGCCACTGGAGCCACAAGGCTTTTGCGGACAAATTGGGGCTGAAATTCCCTCTGCTGAGCGATTTCGGGAAGGAAGCGTCGAAGTATTATGGCGTATTGAGGCAGGAAGGATTTTCTGAGAGGGCTTATTTTCTGATTGATAAGCATGGAATCATCAAATTCAGGAAAGTGATGCCTACTCTGAAAGAAAGGATGGAGAACAGCGATTTAATTGCTGAAATCAAAAAATAAAATGAGCAAATTTTGTTTTAAGAGGACATTCTAACTACGTTCTGTATTAATCGCATTCCCGGATTATAGCCATCTGAAAGAATGTTGTTAAAAGTGTAGCCATATTTTTTTAAGAGATGCATTCAGCCATAACCAGGCCATTGCCGCTTTCTCCGCTTTGGGTTGCAGTTACCTCAAAACAATCAGGAACTCCGTATACTCCAAGAGAGTTATACCTTGCAAATTCCGCATCAGGGCCAATGCCTTCAAAAATTCCTTTTACATCATGCCTTACTTTTACAGCAGCGCCGTGGACAACATCATCCAATCTTTCGACGGGCTGCCCGAAGTATTCCATCATTGCCTGGAATCCTAGGCAGATGCCGAAGAATGGAAATTCCCCATTGTATTTGTCTAATAATGCCATGTAGTTGCCGGCATTTCTTGGGCCATTAGGACCGGGACCCAGCAGTATCAAATCAGGAGCCCCTCTTACAGCAGTCTCAAGGCTGCAGTCGCTTTTCAGGTGGGCCACTTCAGCGCCTGCCATCCTGAAATATGCCGCAATTGTGCTTGCAAACGAATCATAATTGTCAACATAACTTATTCTCATTTTAGCCTCCTCTTAAAGCCTGCACAAGCTTTTCCAGCTTGAGATCTGTTTCCCTAAATTCACTTTCAGGAATAGAGTCGCGAACAATGCCCGCTCCCGCCTGCACGGTTGAAAGATTATTACCTACATTAACAGATCTTATCATAATGCCGGTATTGCAGCCGCCATTGAATGTAAGATAGCCGACAGCACCGCCATAGAATCCCCTTCTTGCAGTCTCTAATTCCTCTATTGCCCTCATTGCCTCAAGCTTTGGAGCGCCGCTTAATGTGCCGGCGGGTATTGTTGTAAGAAGCACGTCAATTGAATCAAATCCTTCTCTTAATCTGCCTTCAACTCCGCTGGCGAGATGATAAAGGTTTGGATATTGCTCTACTGTAAATACATCAGTAACTCTGACGCTTTCCGGCAGGCAAAGCCTGTAAACCTCATTTCTGGCCAGGTCAACAAGCATTACGTGCTCGCTCAGTTCTTTTGGATCTGTTTGAAGGCTTATTCTGGCTCTTGCATCCTCCAGAGGATTTTGTGAGCGCCTTCTGGTGCCTGCCAAAGGCCTTATTTTCATCACGCCATCTTCGACAACGGCGTGGATTTCAGGAGAAGAGCCGTATAAAAATTCGCCACCGCCGAAATTGAAAAAATAGTTGTAGGGAGACGGGTTAATGTCCCTGAGCCTATTGTAAGTCCTTATGGGATGCTCTTTCAATGGCATCGAGATAGACCTTGACAGGACGCACTGCATGAATCTGCCGTTATTTATATCAGACTTTATTGAAGATACTTTCTGCATAAATTCCTCTTCAGCCATGCTTTCATATCTGGCATTGGAATCAGGGTTTATCACCAG
Organism: Candidatus Woesearchaeota archaeon; assembly: GCA_016181325.1. Taxonomy (GTDB): domain Archaea; phylum Nanobdellota; class Nanobdellia; order Woesearchaeales; family GW2011-AR4; genus JACOZO01. The sequence goes on from JACOZO010000136.1 coordinate 6,173, forward strand.
GGGAGTATCTCCCAGAAAGGTTTTTCCTGCCATGCCTCGAAGACTGTAGTGCACTGCCGTTTGCCTAATGTCGTCAAAAACATAGATGTCTGCCGGAAGGAATAATACAAAATCCTGCCCGGGCTCCATCTCATGCCGATTCCCTATATCCTCGAAATTCCTTGCAAAATCATACGCAAACGCGCCGTAAAGCCCGGCATATTTATTGCCTGACTGGAATTTCCCCATCAATGCCCTCAGGAACCTGCTCATGCCGACATTTTTCACCCTGTCCTCTTCAACCTGCTCGGGATTGAATTCCCTTTCAACCCTTCCTTCAATGCCGTCTATACGCGCGACTGCAGTCTCTGTAATCCCAAAAGGCATCGCAGGTATGTATTCTCTGCGAAACCCCGCTTTCCTGAGTTCTGAAGCAAAAGGAAAGTCATTTTTAGAAAATTCATGCAGCAATATGTCTTCGCCTGCAGGCGAGCAGGCATAAATTCCAAAGCCGCCGTTTTTCCCAACAATCCTGAGCATGGGATTGGCTGCTATGATGCTCTGCCTGCCGTATGCAAGGTTTACTGTCCTTGACTCCATCAATAAAGCTGGGATTCCGGCATCTTCAGTAAGCTGCCTGTAAAGCTGGAATGCGTCCTGATATCCGATTTGTTTTTCCCTGTAGTTCAGTTTCATTTCAATGAAATAAGAATGCCCGTCATAATATATATTTAATGCCATAAACAGCAAAATTTATATATTTTTGACACTTTTCTACAAAAAATGACACAAATCAATGCATTATTGCAGGACTTCCTCAACAGGAATCCCGACATAAGGGGGGCAAGGAACAAAGGATTAGTGAACAGGAGGGCGCTGGCAGGCTATATTGCGAGAAAGGAAGGGGCAAGCGCGAATAAAATCGAGGCAATAGTCACTGCTCTGAGAAGGGTTGGAATCGAGAAAGAAGAACCGGCGGACTTGACAAGGCTGTTCAGGGGAATCACGATAACTACCAAAGACAAAATCGCGGTTGTCTCACTGGAAAAATCCGACTCAACGCTGCAAAAGACACAGAAAGTGCTGTCGAAGGTAAGCTATGCAAAGAATGAAACGCTGAAGCTTGTTGAGGGATCCTCTGCGATAAAGCTGTACATTGACGAATTCAACCTCGGCAAAATCAGGGATATATTCGCAGCCAATGAAATCAGGAAAATACAGAAGGATATTGCCCGAAATAAACATGTTTTTCCCCGAGACGGCAAATAAGACCAAGGGCATAGTGGCCTACGTGGCTTCCCAGCTTGCGATAGAGGACATTAACATGGTGGAAATGCTAACAGGAACGCCGGAACTCATCATCTATGTCGATGAAAATGACCTGCTGAAGGCGTATAATGCAATACAGAGAATGAAAAGGAAAGATTATTATTGAAGAAAGCATTAGATAAATCATCATTGTAATTTTGGTTAGATGGAAGAAATAAAAAAATCGGTCAAAGTCAACTGCACTTTTTGCAGTAAGGAAATTGAATGCCCAGAGGATATGCTGCAAAAATTTACGAAGCACATGTGCTATGATTGCTTTCAGAACGCAGGGGAATTGGCGAAAGGAGAAGATCTGGGAGAAGTCCACATTGATATACCTATGGACAGAATGAATGAATTCATACCTGAAAATCTGACTAATTCACTGGTGGCAGAGGCTTTTCCAGACATTTGGAGTGAAAGAAAAGAGGAACTGAAAGAAATGTCTAAAAGGGACCTGGCCGAAGAGATGTTTGGAGCAGGAGCATACATTGCCATTCAGCAGATGCTTGCTACCTTGAAACAAATGGACAAGGCAGAAGATGAAAAATCAGATAGATAGGACACTAATCAGTCAGGGCTCAACCCTTCTTATTTCTAAACCATCAAAATGCTTATCATAACTAACTATACCGGAACAACTGTTAAGCAAAGCAGTTGAGTAATGAATCAGGTTAAAAATCCGAAGCTTATTCCTACTGCTTCTCTTTAGCGCCTCAAAGATAAACGCATTTGAAAGCTGGGTAATCTCAAGGTCACTTGCCATCAGAGACCTGACAACTCTTAAGGCATATGCCCTGTTTTTAGTGATCCTTTCTATCACGTCGAAGCTTTCAATCAGCACAAGCCCATTAATGAAGCCGCCTTGTTTTAGTATTTTCTGGCACGATTCCCTGTTCTCATTTGGCGTGAATGCGCATATGATTACAGTGCTGTCTATAAAGGGCTTCATCCTGAATATGCCTCTCTCTTCATCCTGGCTAGCTCGCCGGGGGATACCTTTATCGGCTTCATGCTGTTCACCTGCGCAAATAGCTCTTCCATACCCTCCGCTTCCTGCTCTCTTGCGCACTTTTTGAGAAGCATTAGTATTGCATCCCTCTTGTCTTTTAGCTCATGCTCTACCTTAAAATGCTCTACCATCTTATTCAACTCATTTGGTATATCAACAGTTACCATTACCATTTTACATCACCTTATAGTAAGGTATTGGAAGCTACTATATAAATCTATTGTTAATCAATTGTAAAAAATTAAAAAATGTTAAGCAACTATAGTGTCGAAATTATAACAATGAGTTATAGCGAAGGAAATTAATTATTGTATGAAATTTGTTAATCAAAAGTGGGCTAAGTCTCCCCACGTAGCGTGGGGATAGATGAATGCCCACAATGCGCTTAGAGCGCATTCAGAAATTCTTTGAGTTTTCTCT
>JACOZO010000137.1 GCA_016181325.1 Candidatus Woesearchaeota archaeon
CCCCATGAACACGAGAAGCGGGGAATTCAGGGAAATTGATAAAAATCCTATCGAAGGCATAAGCATGGACAATGGCGAATGGCTGTGCTATCCTGCCAAGGTCGGCAATTTGGTCATCAATCTTTATTTCCACATGAAGTTCATAGGGCTTGGCACTTCCCTTGCCAACCTATTCGAGCTTGCCGAGGATGATGAAATCATGAGAAAGCCCGATGCTGTCTTCATGTTCGGGGTGGCTGAAAAAGACATAAGCAGGTTTGGCAGGCACAGGACTGTCTTTTACGAAGACAGCGAAAACGGCATGCTTGTTGCAGCAGTTCCTGACTCTGACGAATTCGGATATTTTGGCTACGTCAAGAAAATGATGCTTACCTTACACAACATCCTCATGATGAAAAGAGGCAGGATGCCTGTCCATGGCGCGATGGTGAAGGTTCTGATGAAAAACGGAAAAGAGGCGAACATAATACTTTTCGGGGACAGCGGCGCAGGAAAATCGGAGTCATTGGAGGCGTTCAGGATGCTGGCAAAGGATTACCTGAGGGAAATGACCATAATATTTGACGACATGGGCTCGCTTGAAATCTCGCCTGACGGCGCTGTGAGGGCATACGGGACAGAGACAGGGGCGTTTGTAAGGCTGGATGACCTGCAGCCAGGCTTCGCATTCGGAAATCTTGACAGGTCAATCATAATGAGCCCTTATAAGATAAATGCAAGGGCGGTCCTTCCAATCACGACTCTGAAGGAAGTCTTGCAGGGCTATCATGTGGATTTTTTCCTGTACGCCAACAATTATGAGGAGATAGACCACGCCCATCCAATCTTTGAGGAATTTGCGAATGTGGAGGATGCACTTGAGGTTTTCGGCAAGGGGCCCAGGATTGCAAAAGGCACAACCTCTGAAAAAGGGCTTGTCTATACCTATTTCGCCAATATCTTCGGCCCTTCGCAATACAGGCAGCTGCACGATCCTTTGGCAGCAAAATATTTCCGTGCCATGAAGGAATCCGGAGTTACTGTCGGCACACTGAGGACAAGACTTGGGATTCCGGGCTATGAGACAAAAGGGCCTTTGGAAGCTGCCAGGGCACTATTGCATATAATTTCTGACAGGAAATAAAATCAGTATTCCAATTCCTCAGAATAATATCCCTTCTTCAGAACAAATCTGCTTACAATAAAAGGCAGCGCCAATGCAGCAGCATATACAACGCTTATTGCAATCGGATTGTGCAGGCTTCCTATCTGGAGGATGCCCTCAAACTTGTTTGTGACCTTTGTTGTTATGAACGCATTTATCGCAGCGACTGCAGGTATTATTATCGCAATCAGAAAATGATGCCTTGGCTCGAGATGCTCTATGCTCCTTATCACATGCTCAAGCAATAATCCAAATATTATGCCAAGCGTTATTATTATCAGGTAAAGCGTCAGGCCGTCCAGCCCCAGCAGAAGAGGAATCAATGCAATCGAGACTGCAAAATTAATCACTATCACAAGCCCCAGCAAAAACCAGTACATCAGGGAATCCATGAGTTTGGTGCCCTGGCTCCTGTTTTCCTTGGACCTGTATATGGATTCAACAGCATCGTAGATATGCTCTTTTTCCCATCCCTTTTTTTTGAGCCTCTTTACGAGATCATCAACCATTGTGCTCTTCTTGGAAGATTTTTGCCCTTACAACGCCTAAAAGGTGCTTCGTCTTGTCATAATACTCTTTGAGAATGTCAATGTTGACCTCAACAATCTCGCCATTGTCTATTGTTGCAGTCATTGTAACGTGCCTTCTGAATTCCTCCCTCTTTGTGTACTCAGACCTTACAAGCTTTTTCAGCAGCTGGTAGAAATTGACGGCTTCGACTATTTCAGGCTCATGGCCGAACACCTTTTTTACAAGGTCTGCCTTAAGCCCCGCATTCTTTGGGATCTCATCCACAATTCCCTTTTCCTTTGCCTGCTTCAGCACGCATTCCATGCAGTAGTCAATGCAGCTTATCATCCTTTCCATGACGCTTTTTATCACGTCAACTGTCCTTGTGTACTTCAGGCTTACATAGAACAGGTGGTCAACCCTCTTGAACTCGTCAACTGCCTTCTCAAAAGCCTCTTGCATGCTCAATTCCTCATATATGGTCTGTTGATAATTGTTTAAAAACATTTTTATTTGCCCTGCAGCTTAAGTATCGCCTCTGCAATATTTCCGCTGCTTTCCTCCAATGATTCCTCAGCCTCTTTTCTTGAGCAGTTAGCCTGCTCCATCACAGTATTGACATCATCCTCGCTTATTTCCGGCTTCGAATCCCTTGCAGCTTCCCGGGCTTTTCCCATGACCTGGTAGGTTTCCTGCCCCATCATCTTTACTTTTGAAACCTGGGGCTCTGTTATTATTATATCCCTGTCTTCAAGCCTGATAATGACTTCCACAGCATCAATCTCTTCCTGCTGTATGCCCATCTTTTTCATTGCCTTCTGCATATCCCTTGGATTGACGCCCGGAAACATAGTCCCACCCTTAAATTCCCAGAAGCGCTATGCCGTATGTATATAGAAGCAGCAATGTTATTATTATCACGATGCTCAGGATGATTATATGCCCGGGCTTGAACTTTATCTTGCTCTGGTATTCGTCAAAATACCTTACCAGCCCCCCCATTCCGGAAGGCATTGAAATCCTGTCTTGCGCCATGTTTGTTGAAGTTTAAAGCCGGGCAGGAATAAGCCGCCTTTTGTCAGATCCTTAATATAACGCACAAAGCGTTATGATGATCCGTCTTAGCATTTAACTAAGCCTCGCTTAGGAGTTGCACCGCCGGGGCTCGCCGTTTCACCCAATCCCTAAAAACGTCCGCTGGTTCTCAGGCCTTTCACAAAGCCCTTCGCAAGCATCACCCTTGATTAAGGACGGTCTCGTTTCTGCGCGGTTGCCATCCGTTTCCGGATCTTGCTTCCGCAAGCAGCATGTTGGCAATGCATATCCGCCTGTTTAAGGGCAAAAATGCGCTTGCCTGGTGGGCGGACTTTCCTCACCCAAATTGAGCGTCAGCTAAGTACCCGCCCTGCTTTAAACATTGATATGTATGGATTGGGTGTTTATAAAGGTTGCTGAAAAAATGGCAGATTAGGTTAGCTAATGACGTGCAATAACCGCGCAAACATGAAATTTTAATATTAAAACCTAGATTTTCCTTCTATAACTCAACCGCGCAAACCAAAGATTTATATATAAATAAGAATCACATTATTTTATGGTTTGGGAGAAACAGAAATACGACAAATTTGAAATAAACAATTCTGGAAAGATTTTGATTAATGCTGAAAGTTCAGAGGAAGAAAAAGACCGGGCATTAGAAATTTTAGACAATTGGAGAGCAGTCCATAGCTATCCTATGCACATTTTTCAGATGAGGTTAAAGAATAAATCCCAAAAAGTAGATAAAAATTCTCTAATTGCTCAACGTCTTAAACGTGTCCCTGCTATTCTTTATAAGCTAAAAAGAAGATATAATGGTCGTAAGCCTACAATGAAACTTCATCAAATGCAAGATATTGGGGGGTGTAGGGCGGTTTTATCAAATATTTCTGAAGCAAGAAAATTATGCGATGAATATTACTTAAAAGGAGATTTAAAACATAAAAGGGTTAATTTCAAGGATTATATTGCGTATCCTAAAAAGGATGGATATAGGAGCATTCATATAGTTTATGAATACAAAAGCGACAAGAATAAAAAAAATTTTAATGGATTACTTGTTGAAGTTCAAATAAGGTCAAAATTACAGCACCTTTGGGCAACAGCGAATGAAACTGTAGAGTTATTTACAGGGCAAGCAATTAAATCTACTGAGGAACAAAATGAATGGAAAGACTTCTTTAGACTGGTAAGTTCTGCTTTTGCTAAAATGGAAAATTGTCCTTGTGTCAATAACACACCTGATAATGAAAAAGAGTTGTATTCACAGATTAAGTTAAAAGAAGCTGAACTAAAGGTTATCAAAATAATGAGAGGATGGGCGAATGCAATTAGAATTTTTAGAGAAGCAGTTAAAACTACACCAAAATTACAATTCTTCTTATTGGAGTTAGATATTTTGGGAGA
>JACOZO010000083.1 GCA_016181325.1 Candidatus Woesearchaeota archaeon
TCAGGGGTTTCGCTTCGCTCAAGCCCCTGGTTGCATGGAGCGCATAAGCTGGGAAATTCAAATCCGGGTCTCGGCGTTTTTTTACCATTTCCAGTATTGAGCAAAACATTTAAAAACCCCTATTTCTTATGCTTTTCCGTGGTAGAGATGGCGTTGCTACAGGTTGAGAGAGAAGAGAAAGGAAGAAAAATCGAGAATGTAAGGGTCTGCACGGAATGCGGCAGCGACGACTCCACTTATGAGAATGGGGAGCTGTACTGCAAGAAATGCGGGCTTGTATTGGATTAGATATTCTTAGTTCCGGCTTCTGTTAGAGGGGATTATTTGATTCTGGCTGTGAAATTGCTTTGTTCAGATAAAATCGCTTATCCTGTGCCTCATTTCCTCATGCCAGAGCCATGCAAGGAGGACTACTGCCTCAATGCCTTCTGCAAAATACTGCAGGCCAGTCCTTCCAAAGATGTTAAGCCCTACCTGTATTGAGCTGAACGGATACAACGGGGCTATTGTGCCTGACAGCAGGAAGTCAAGAAAAACATGGAAGCCCACGCCGAATGAGATTATGGCAAAGAGCATTGAAATCTTCTTGTTTGTGCTGTAAAATAGCAGGCTGGGTATCAGGAACAAAATGGCGAAGAAGACCGTATGCGTGAATGTCCTGTGGAACATAGGAACGTCAAATCCAAGAAAATTCGAGATAACCCAGAACAAAGGTATGTCAATGTCAGGAAGAAGGCCTGCAATTCCGCCTATGAAAACGTAATGCAGGGGCACTTTTTTCTTGTCTTTGATGATGTAGTCCCTAACAAGATCAAGCGCTATGAGCGCAAAGAGTACATGAACGACTGCCTGGGGCATAGTAGTTTATCCTTTTAGCAGCTTATTTCAGCCTTTTCTCAGCCATCTTGAGCACTTTTCTTGCCTGTGCCTTTCCAAGCCTTTCGAGCTCATTGCTGATCCTGGCTGCCTTTTTTCCCATAATGCTGCCTTTTGCCTTTCCAAACTGCCTTAGCCTAGCGTTTTGCCTTGAGGCTTCCTTGAGCACAGCCCTGACTATGGCCTTTGCCTCGCTGCTGCTGATTGCCTTTTTCCTTACAAACGCCTTTAACAGCTTCTGCGCCCTTGATTTTGTCACGGACGCAGCACCGATGCCGATCAAAAGGCTTTTCTTTATTAATTCCCTCATTTTATCTGCCTCCTCCTATTTTTTATTGTCCCTGATATCACTTGCCATATTTGGCTTTCTTATTGGCTATTATTCCCCATCAGCCAATGCTCCTCCTTTAGGATCGACCAGAACAGCACTATGCCCAGGAATGCCGCAAAAATGAAGCTGAGCAGCGAGAATATAGGGGTGTCAAACAGCTTGGGCCCCTTGTTGAACTGCAGCATTACTGCGGATGACAAGAGCAGGGCTGAAATGATCAGGCCGTATGCTATCCTGTTGCTGGACTTGTCTATCTCAATGGCAAGCTTCTTTATGTCAGTGTCTTTTATGTCGACTGTAATCCTGCCTTTTTCTATCGCGCTCAATGCCTTGTCTGCCATTGACGGAAGGTCTTCCACAAATCGCTTGTACCTGTAGGAATGGTGGATGAAATTCCTGAAAATGCTCAATGGGCTCATCCTCTGCGCTATGAGCTTTTCCAAAAATGGCTTGGTTGCGTCAACTATCTTAAAATTAGGGTCATATTCAAGCCCTATGCCTTCAAGGGTGATTATAGTCTTTCCAAGGAGCACAAAAGAAGCAGGCACCTTAAGCTTGTGCTTTAACGAAAGGCTCAGGACGTCTTCAAGCATATAGCTCAGCTTCATGTCCTTCAGTGAGGCATACTGCATGGGCTGCAATATGCAGGAAATGTCCGACCTGAATTCCTCAATATCCATGTTTTCCGACTCAAGCCCCATTTTCAGCATGGTATCAACAATAAGGTCGACATCATTCTCCACCATGCCGTAAAGAAGGTCTATGCACATGTTCTTGAGGCGATCGTCAAAAAACCCAACTATGCCGAAATCTATGAGCGCTATCTTTCCGCCCTTTGTTATTATCATATTACCTGGGTGGGGGTCCGCGTGGAACAGGCCGTGCACAAAAACCTGGGTCAGGCTCAGCTCGAAACCGTTTTTTAGTATCCTGTCAAAATCCATCCCTGCCTTGACTATCTCCTTGAAATTGTGCAGCTCAATCCCCTCAATGAACTCCGTGACAAGCACCCTTTCTGTCACGTAATCATCAAAGACTTTCGGGATGTATGCTATCCGACTGTCCTTGAAATTGTCGGCGAACCTTTTTGCATTCCTTGCCTCTATCCTGAAATCAATCTCCTTTTCAGTCCATTCCTTAAATTCTTCTATGATTTTGACCGGCTTGAAGTCCTTCAGCCTCGCATAGTGCTTTTCAAGAAGTGATGCCATGTAAAAAAGAATCTCTATGTCAGTCTCCATCATCTTCCTGACATCGGGACGCTGGATCTTGACGGCGACTTCTTCCCCTGTCTTCAACCTGGCCCTGTAAACCTGGCTTATCGAGGCAGATGCTATGGGCTTCTTGTCAAGTCGCGAGAACACCTGGTTGACCGGCTTTTTCAGCTCTTTCTCCAGGATTTCCTTTGCCTTCTCAAAAGGGAAAGGCGGGACCTGGTCCTGCAGTTTTTCAAGCTCCTTGATGTAGCTCTTAGGCACCAAATCCGGCCTTACGCTGAGCACCTGGCCGAATTTAATGAATGTAGGGCCGAGCCTTTCAAGAGTTCTCCTGAGCTGGGCCTCAATAGTAGTCTTCTGCTGGGTTTTTAGCTTCAGCTTCTTGTGTATAGGTATATGTCCCCAGAGCCTGGCTTTCTTCAGAAGCAGCTCAAATCCCTCTTCCAGCAGCACTGTCAGGATCTGCTTGAACCTATTGATGTCCCTGACCTCTTTTATTAAATGCATCTTAATGCTGCCATTGTTTCAGAATTATTTAAAGGTGTCGGAAAAGTTGACTCATTTTATGCCAATTCCCTGTCGGCCCAATCCCCATATTCCTTATTCGCTTTTGCCTCAATTTTGAGGATGCACGGCACCTTGTAGGAATGCAGCTTTTTGACTTCCTTCTGCACTTTTGAGAAATTCTTTTCATTTGATTTTGCAATGATAACAACTTCATTATCAGTGGCTATTTTCCCTTCCCACCAGTACATGCTCTTTATGGGAAACATGTTTGAGCATGCTATCAGCCTTTTCCCAAGCAGATGCCTTGATATTTTCTCTGCTTCTTTTTCGTCTTTGCAGGTTATGTATACTAAGGTCATAAGGATTAAATTTGAATCTCGTTATATTAAACTTTTGATTAAGAACTAAGGTTATTTATTCATTGACCTTAAGGAGCGGGATCTCCAAGATATCCACTTACACCATCAGTTAATTCAACGCCGACTGGCTTTCCTATGTATAAATCAAAATCATCTTCACTTATGCCGTAATCTCTTCTGAGTTGGTCTAATGAGAGTGTTGACACAATCACAATAGAAGTTTTTATTTCTTCAGTTTGATGCCCCTTCACAGTTTCGATGAGCCTCTTTGGCTCAGTCAAATGCCTGGTCAGACCATAAGGCTCAAGAATTACTAACCTATAAGGCGGCTTATTCCTCACCAGCCTCAATGCCTCTTCCGTATCTGATGCAAGATCCACTCTGCATGATGGAAATGTGCTAGACAGTGAAATATGAGTAAGCATCCGTATCATTGCATCATGTTCAACAACCAGCACGTCTAATGTCTTTTCGCTCATTTGCTGCCCCCGTCGAAACACTTAATTTCAAGAAATTAATATCGTTTATAAACTATTTGAAATATTTAAATACTACAGGAACAATGGATGATTATGAGATTCATTTCAATGAACGACGTCAGAATTCCAAAGAGGGCTAAAGACAGCCATAAGGGGGATAACGGCAAGGTCCTTGTTGTGGGTGGCAGTAAAGATTATGTTGGTGCCGTTGCTTTGGCAGGATTGGCTGCACTGAGGAGCGGCGCTGATTTG
>JACOZO010000003.1 GCA_016181325.1 Candidatus Woesearchaeota archaeon
CCGAAGGAATTTCCCAGTTCACCGAAAATCTCTGATTTTCGCGTGTATCAGGCGGACTTTAACAAATACTACGGAAATTAAAGTCCGCCGCTATAATTTCTTTAATTCATCACCTAAATCTTCTATTGAGTAACTTGATTTATAGCCCTGCTCAATCAACAATTGCTCAATTTCCCATATGGTCAATTCTGCCATATTGGCTGCTTCGGAAATTGTGATTTTTCCCTTAATATAATTTTCAACGGCTTTTCTCTTTATGACATCATTATAGCCCATCTGAATTAATTTTCTTATGGTAGTGCTTCTATCAGAAACCTCTTCCTTGCTGATTTCCTCTATTTTCCTCAAAAATTCCCTGTCCAGCCGTATTCCGATTGCCTCATTCATTTTAAACCTCCATAAGCAGCTTGTCCAAGATAGCGCTGCTGAACCATCCTATTTTTCTTAATTCTGATATTGCACTAAGGCATTTTTCCTTGCTAATAGCTTTATTTCTGTATAATTTAAGTATTATTGCCGGAGTTCCCATTACATTGATATCCAGTAAAGCCTTCTTTTTTCTCACATTATCGTCATCAGTGGCAATATACTCCGCTTTTTCCTGCCAATATAGGGCAATAGCTTCTGCTTCACCCCCATAAATGCTGAATTGATTGATTTTTTCAATAAGATTTTTTCTCGTTATTGTTTTCTTTTGTAGTTTCCTGTTTGCAATAATTGCATTGATTATGCCAACTTCTGGAAATCCTTTCTTACTGCCTTCCATAATCTCTTCATACACTAATGCTGGAATAATTATATTATCAAAATGCTCGCAACTTTTTTCCAGCAAGGTGATTTTTGCCAAATGAATAGCCACCATTGCGTCCATTACAAGAGCCATTTGTAATACATTGTGCACATTGTATATTTAAATCTTTTGGTTTTTGGCTAAGTAGAAATCCTAAAGGTAATGCTGATTATGCGAGGCTATGCTATCATCATTTCGAAGAAATTATTATATACAGTGCTGTTGAATTATGGTAAAATGTCAAAATTAAAAGCGCTAGAGCTTGAAATCAGCAAAATAAAGGAAAGGAACAAAAGGGTGGAGGCTGACAAGGCCTGGGAAACAAGCTGGACGCGCAGGATTCTGATATTTATTTTAACTTATATTATTGTCGTGTCATTCTTCATCTTCGCAGGTTTGCCCAGTCCTTTCATAAACTCAATAGTGCCCTCAATCGCATTTGTGTTGTCAACTGTGACGATGCCTTTTGTCAGGGGGATGTGGATTAGGCAATTTAGGAAATCATAAAAATGTTTGACGATATTTTTGTGCATAATACTCTTTTATTGGATTAGGTAGACTGTAATAAAATTATCATTTTATAGTAGTTAAAACAGAAAAATTTAAAAAGGGATTTCTTGTTGTGCAATAAGCAGTGCCACTGATTGAATTGGCAGCTTGAGCTATATAAAGATGATAAGGAGCAACGCAGCTAATTGTGTATTTACCATGTATTATCCTTCCCTTACTGATTTCTCCGGGCATGGCACTAATTCTTTTAGGCAAACTATTCATCGCTCTGAATATCTTGCCTCGATTCGAAGGGGCAGGCCGCTGGATGCGAGGACTTTTTCTGAAAGAGATCCGGAAAGTTTGCTTGGGGGATACAGGGGCATTAAATCGCTTGCAGGCTCCCTTCCAGAGCATTTAGGTGCATCAGATGCTCATAAGCTGACGAGTTTGGTGTTGGAAATACTTGCAAGAATACCAATGGACACAGCGCCTAACAAAGGTTATGGCAAATCAAGTCTTGAAACACTCATAGAGAATAATGGAGACCAATCGGACATTGCTATGCTTGGTGTTGCGCTTCTTCATGCAGGAGGGGTAGATTCGGCTGTTTTTGATTTTGATGGATATGCAGTTATTGGGGTTGCAGTCAGCGGGGATTTCTTGAGGGGGGTAAAATCAAGGTCTCCAGATTCAATAGTTACATTAGGGGGAAAATCCTACCTTATGATTGACATGCCTCACAAGCTAAATAAAAATTATTTTACCCAGGAACGGAGCATAATACCGGTGAACCGCGAAGCTTTTGCAGTGCAGGTAGATGATATACTGGACCATGCCTACAATCCAGAAGGCAGAACAGCCACCTCTATGGTGAAGCCCGGCTGTCGATTAGTTTATTTTCCACCACATAATGAAACGCCAATGGAGGTCCATGAGCACCCAAATTTATTCCTGAAATATATGCAGAATCTTGCTCCTCACGGAGATTTTGGATTGGTGAAATTTTTGAAATCAATATTCGGCCGTGCTGACAGAGATGACAAAGTCAGCAAGCCAGTATCATTTTTTTATGCAGTTCCGCAGAAGGATTATTTAGAGGCATCGGCAATTCCACGAAATCAATCCTCTCTCCTATTGGCTAACGGAGAGCATATGAATTTAGTGGATTACCTCGACACTTCAATAGGGACAGTCACAGGCCATATCATTTCATCATTCTATCCCTCCAGACATTTTCAGGAAATTCCAGAGATTGAAAGGGCGCAGCTAATATTAGATGCTGTCCATAGGCTGCCTTATATCAAGGATCCTGTTTTAGACTATCCAAAGCATCCGGCAGAAACGCTGGCCGAATTCGGCGGCGATTGCGAAGATCTTGCCATATTAGCAGCGTCAATGATGAGGCATGCAAAGCTCGACTGCGCATTATTAGATTTTGAAGGCCATGTTGCTGCTGGAGTTTATATACCTGAAGGTCAGTTGCCGAAACTTAAAGGTACAGTTCATGTTACCTCAAATAGAAGCGAAATTAAGTACTTCTTCTGTGAATGTACGGGCACTGATTGGCCTGATAACCCCTCAAGAGGTAGAGTTGGGCAGGCTAACGTAGACTATATATCAGGCAGGAAAAAACTTGAGGGATTACTCGTTATCAGTTAGATTAAACTTATTCTCTCGAAATTACATTATTCTCAATTTAGCGAGACAGCAGTTTTTTCCAGATTCATTCTTCCCGCAGCACGCCTTCGCATGCTCAACAATCAATGCATGAAACTCATTGAATAATTTAAAATCTTTTTTCAGATTGTCATAAAATAATTTTTGAATATTTTCATATTTCTCATTGTCTTCAAAAAATCTCAGCCTTGAAAATATCCTTTTTGTATATGCGTCAACAACAAAATGCGGCTTTTTCAATGCGTAAAGCAGGATGGAATCGGCAGTCTCGGGCCCGATGCCCCACACATTCAGCAGGTTTTCCCTTGTGAATTCTCTTCCAGAAATATAAAACTCAACAAATGACTTCAATTTCCTTGCCTTCTGGTTGTGATAGCCTGAGGATTTTATCAGCTCAGCCAATTTTTCAGTTTTTAATTTTTTAATTGATTCAGGATTCAATGCCTTGTTCTGCCTTAAATTGTCCAATGCCTTTTCCACATTCTTCCAGCTTGTCGACTGCGTCAAAATCGCTCCTGCCATTATTTCGAATGCCTGCCCATCATTTCTCGGGAAAGAATAATCTTTCCTGTGATACTCGGCTTTCAGGTCATTCCCTCCTTTTACAGGCCACCATCCCTGATGACCGTGCTCTTCCAGCAATTTCCTGTAGATAAGAATTATTTTGTTCATAATCCTGTGTTATTTTTTGAATGTGTATTTTATTCTTACCATTAATGCAAAAAATATATAAACAAGCTGCCTATTGGATGTTATATCCAACATGGCAAAAACTTTGTCAGACATAATAACGCTGAACTTTGATAGGATAGCCAAAGGACCGCAGAAAGAAGTAAAGGCGAAAGTGGATGTGAAGGTGCCGGGCCTGAAACCAAAAAGAATGAAGGGCAAACAGGCACAGGCATCTCCAACAAGAAAAGCGCCTGTCCCGGATATGCAGTCAATCCTCGGCAATATCATGAAAAGTGCTGCTACTGCCAGGGCCAAGGCTGAAAAAGACGCAAAGGATGAAGACCCTCGGATAAGCATTGTTGAAGAGCATCATGATGAATCCTTGGGAGGCTACGGGACATCAAGAAGGGGCGCCTACAATTCAGGAATTTCAGCTTCTTACTCGGATTATGGCAGGCTTTTTTCCTATCTCGGCTCATTCAGGGCAAAAGGCGCGTTTGAAGAGCTTGGCGCAGTGGAAAGGGCAAACAGGATGCTGGACGAAGGAAACAAGTTCTTCTTTCTCGACAGCGAAGTTATTGACACTGGAATGAAGCAGCTAAAATACATGAGTTCTTTCCAAAAGCTGACTGGAGAAATAAATGCTGTGCCGATGGGAGGCATAAATTCAAAGGACTGGGAGATGCTCAAGCTGTGGAAGCAGATAGACCCGGTTATGTACAGCCTCAAAATGAGCACTATGTAGCCCTAGTCAAGCCCCGCATACCTTCTTATCTTGTGCAGCGCGGCCCTGCTCGCGACGACAATGTTAGCCACTTCCTCTGATGCGGATTCGTACTTGAAGCGCTGCAGCCTTTCCCCTATCCTGTCAACGGCTTCCGCGTGTTCCTCTCTGAAAGAGCCTGAGGCTGCATAATTCATCACCTTTTTCAGGCTGGCATAATCCTCGTAGGCCTGCATTATTGCCCTGTAACCGCGGGCTTCCTCCGTGGGCCGCTCCTTCCTGACGTCGTTCTCAAGCCTGCCGCCTTCCCCCTTGAAGAGGTCAGCAATCTCGACTGGCTTTTGCGCAGGGGCATTTTGCTCGGCTATCTTGTCGATTTTCAGCTCATAATCAGATTCCTTTATGAGGCTCTCTATCTCGGTAACTTCTTTTTTCCTTTCGTCTCCCATCTGCCTGAGCCTTTTGATCCTCTCAGCAGGGCTTAATTTCTTGAGCTCATTCTTGTTGAGCATAGAATCAGCTTTATCACAGGCTGGCTTATAAATCTATACTATATATAATTTATATTTTATAATAGAAATGAAGATGTAAGAACGATTCAGATCAAAACCGCATTCACAACGCCGTGCTGCCCCGGCCTTGAAGTTACCCTGGCCTTTCCGAACTCCGTGTCAATGATGGCCCCCCTTGTCATGATGTTTCTTCTGACAAAATTCACGTTTGCGGGATTGCCTGCGATTGTCTTGATCTTTGCCTGCTTGTAGGCCTTTGCCTTGGAATCATAAAGATTGGCTGTATTTGCGCACAGCATGCTAAGCTTCACATTGCCGCCCATGACTCTCTCTGCCCTTATCTTCCGGGGCTCAAGCTGCGTAAAGGAAGGGTCCCCCCCAAGCTCATTCTGCCTCTTCTTCCTGAAGCCCTTGTATATCGAGCCGGAAATCTTTCTCTTTGATCTTCGCTGACTTACTGCCATGGGAAACTGAAAACAATGCGCCTTTTAAATAGCTTTCGAAAAAATAGGATTATCTTCTATACCGAAGCCAAAATTGGGAGAATATTCAATCCGTCGCTTCGCGACAAAATTAGGCTCGGCAAAATTTTTACTGCCAAGAAAATTTTGCCTCGAATTTATGCAATGACCCAATAAATTGGCGAGGCTTTTTTTAGTGGCAGTCAAAAAAAGCCGAGCACAAGCATATGTGCCGAAGGCACGGATTGAATATCTATAACAAAAAGTATCAGGAAGATAAAGTATTACGAAAAAACATAGATGCCAGGTATCTTCAAACTAATATGAGTCTCCTGAATTATCCGCCTTGATTTCGCCAATCCCCAAATCAGCCACGACAACCTTCTCCCTGAATTTCTCAAGCCCCGGCTTCATGTCGTGAAAAGTCACTATGAGGTCTGCATTGACGCATGCGTCATGCACTTCTCCCGAATCAGGGTCCAGGCCGGTGGGTATGTCGATGGATACCTTGAATGAGCCGGATTTGTTGATGTCATCAACGACCGCCGTGATTTCCTTGTTCATCCTGCCCTTGTACCCGATGCCGAGAATCGCATCAATGATGATGCCATATTCGCCGAAATCAACCTCGTCGTCATTGACAAACTGCACTTTTGTGTTGTTCAGCAACTTTTTATAATGCATTGTTGCATCCCTCTTCATCTTCTCCTCGTCGCCGATGAAAAGCACGTCAACCTCGGCATTCTCGCTTAGCAGGTCGGCAGCTACGAACCCGTCCCCGCCGTTGTTGCCGTGGTAGCATACCACGAGAATTTTCTTTCCTTTCAGGTCAAATTTCTGCCTGAGCGCGTCATTGACGGCATTGCCTGCCCTTTTCATTAGCACGGAAAGGGGTACATTGGCCTGCGCCTCGAGCGCCCTGATCTGCATTGAATTCAGCATAAAACCGCTTCTAAATGCCTAGTTTAAATAGTTTACTCGGAAAAATGCGACAGCCGGGACTTTCGACGCTCCTGCGCTGCAAAAACTATTCGAACCCGGATTACAACCTTGGCAAGGTCGTGTCCTAGCCATTAGACTACTGTCGCATAATAATCCAAATCAATGGGGTTTATTTAAAAGTTTTGTGGAAGAAAAAAGGATTAGGGGTTGTAAAGTTTATCTTGACATTTCCTGGGAAATTGCAGTTAAGATCCCGTATAATTTCTGTGCATCAGATGGGCTCAAATGGCCGTTTCCGCCGGTTGTGGGCACGCAGCTTATTCCCACGCTGCATGAATCATCAGGCGGCCCGTGAGGCAGGTATACTATCCTGTTATAAGGCACTTCATGCAGCTCAAAGCCGATTACTGCAGTTTCCAATACTTCAGGAGAATAGTCTGCAGCGCCGTTTATCACGAAAACGTCAAAGGGATAATCTCCTTGTGACATAAGCATTTCATATGCACTAGCGCAACTCATGAATTTGGCTGGACGGTCCACACACTGCAATTCCAGCTCAAGCTGGCCGTTGACAGCCCCCCTAATTGCAGCAGCATTGGCACCGATTCTCTTGCCTGTATGCTCCCTGTCATAATAAACAGCAACAATTTTGCCCATTTTAATCCCAAGGATTGCTTATTAATTTAAAAAGATTCTGCAAATGAGATTTAACACGCATAAGTCCTTTCCTTTATTCCCTTCCTGTAATTGTCCCATGCCTTCGCGTAAAGCTTCTGCCCTGATTTTGTCGGGTAATCCCCTGTTATGCACGCAGTGCAAAGCTCATGAGCAGGCTTTCCTATGCTCCCGATGAGCCCCGGTATCGACTGGTAGATGAGCGAGTCTGCTCCGAGCTCTTCAGAGATCTTCTTGATGACTTCTTTTGAAACCTCTCCTTTCCTGGGCCCTTTCTCATGCCTCGGTATAAGGAGCTCGGAAATCGTTGACATGTCAATGCCGTAGAAGCACGGCCCCCTTATGGGCGGGCATGAAATCCTGAGATGAACTTCCTTTGCCCCTCCGACTCTTTTAAGATAGCTGACTATCTGCCTGGTCGTGGTCCCCCTGACTATGCTGTCATCGACAAGTATTACCTTCTTGCCGTTGATGATCTCCCTCAAGGCCGTGTACTTGTTCTGTATCCTGTCTTCCCTGTTTGTGCCTTCAATGAAAGTTCTCCCTACATACCTGTTCCTTATCAGGCCTTCTGATGAAGCCACCTTAAACTCATATGCCAGGGCGTCCCCGGCCGCCTTTGCAGTGTCAGGAACAGGTATTACAACATAATTTTCGTCTATTTTCTCCGTTTCAAGCTTTGCAAGCTCCGAGCCAAGGTTCTTCCTTGTTATGTAGACCGATTTCCCGTCAAGTACTGAGCTTACATTGGCAAAATATACCCACTCGAACATGCAGTGGGCCTTTCTCCTGCTTTCCGCGTATTTCTTCACTTCTATCCTGCCTTTCTCGTTTATGTAGATGAGATGGCCGGGCTCCAGGTTCTTGTAGTCGGTGATGCCGCAGTTTATCAGGGCATTGCTTTCAGAAGCCACAAGGAACATGTCATCCTTCTGGCCGTAGACTACGGGGCGGAAGCCGTAAGAATCCCTGAGGATTATCATCTCGCCGTAAGAATTCAGGAAGGCAATGTTGAAGCAGCCATCAAATTTCTGCGCCAGCCTTGTGAACACCTTGACAAGGTTTGGCCTTGTGCCGCCTTTCAGCTCCCTTGAGATGAAATGCATCATTATTTCCGTATCAGTGTCATAGGTGATGTGATAATCGGACTTCTCCATGAGCTGCTCCTTAAGCTCCATGTAATTGGAAAGGTTTCCGTTCCAGCAGAAAGAGAACCATTTCCATTTCCTGCCGTGGTGCCTCTCAAAAGGCTGCGCCAGCCCCCTGTCCTCGCTCCCAGACGTGGCATAGCGCGTATGCCCAATGCCGCGGTTGCCTGCAAATTTCCTGAATATGTCCAGGCTTCTCTGCTTGTCGCTAGTCTTGAAGACCTCGTTCACTGTCCCAAGGTCCTTGTACGTATCCAGAATCTGAGACCTGTGTATGTTGTGGGTCGTGACGCCGGCGCTCAGCTGCCCCCTGTTCTGCTGGTTCAGAAGAATCTTGTAGAGATAGAACAGGGCTTTGTTGGCTGAATCGCCGTTTTCCTTGATGTAGACAGCGGCTATGCCGCATTCATGCTTCGCCTCTGACAAAGGCTCACCCCATGCCAGTTAGAGCATTGAGTATTATTTAAAGTTTTGTATTTTGATTATATAAATTATATAAAAACTGGGATATTTAATTAGTCAGCAATAAAGTTTCATTTGGGGGGACAGTAATCCTCGCACTTTACGTGTTTGTGATTGTCCCTCACACGCCCCTGTACTTATGAAGCACAGAGTGCGCTGAACTGCCCGCCGCATTGTGGCGGGTTGTGCACAATTTATTAGAATAAATGCCGCCCGCGTATTGGGGCGGCCTAGACACAAAAGGAATAAGGATATTTTTTGTTCGATTTGATTCTTTGACAATGCAATAAGATAATAATTTTTTCACAACCTTTAAATAAAAATAAAAAATTAAGTTCGATTATGGCGAACAATGACATTCTATCCGCTTATGATTCAGGCCAGCGGAAGCAGTTCAGGAATGACTTCCAGCAGGTTGCAAGGGTCTCATTTGAGCTTGAGAAGCATTACGCAAGGGGCCAGCACGATTTGACCAGGGACATAAGGAAATTTGAGGAGATGCTTAAGAAGTTCAGCAAGAAGTACGGCAGTCTTCTGCTGAAGCTGGCAAAGGCCGCGGACTCGCTCCGCTTGAGGATTTTTGCAGACGAGAAAAGCATCGGGGATTTCTTTGCAAACTGCGCGTCAAGGATGGCGGGCCTCAAGGCAATCGGTTTGACGGGTTTCAACCAGGCAGAGGCGACTGAAACAGAAAAATTCGCCTCGCTGGCAGAGAAGATGAAGGACTCGGTTTTCGTGACATACAGCGATGCAAACTCCGGGACAAGCACGCTGGCTGCCGTATTCGACAGGAAAGAAAAGCGCGTGGAGATACTCTACCAGCTAAGCGAGCTGTTCAGCACGAATTCCGCTGATTTCAGGGCAATAGCCTTCTACGGCCTGCAGAAAGTGGATGCAAGGCTCAGGATAGACGCCGATATGTCCCAGTTCGGCTTTGTCGAGATAATGACAGAGGACAAGGCCCATGAGTTCTATGACAGGTTTAACCCGAGGTTTCCGGAATAGAATCATGTAGGCACGAAGCTGAAATCCTGCCAAGCTTTAAAAATGGTCATTTCTTTCCATATGCTCTTTTGAGGTAAAAATGCCAGAAATATGGACACCTAAGAAAGATATAGAAGGCCTTATCGAAGGAATTTGCGGGAAATCACAAATAGAAGTTCCTAAGATGACGATAAGCAGGGGAATGGTTCATCTGCAGGCTTTTGATAAAAGTGTTCAAAGAGGCGACCTTGGCATGGAATATGACGTGTCAAATCTTGCAGTCGGAGGCAATGAATCAATTGATTCTGCAGTCTTGGAAAGGAAGGCGGTTGAATGGTGGTTTGCCAAGATTAGATTGACCCAGTACCCTATAGAGATATACTATGCGGAATCAGGGTCATTGGTGCCGCTTTCTGTCAGGCCGGAAGCTGATGCGCCGGCGATAAGAGAATACAGATACTTTGTAAATGTCCAGGCTGGAGATTTGGACAGCACTTGGGTGCATAGAGCCATGCGGGAGGCCATACCGGAATTAGGGAAATCAGAGGTTGTTTTATTAAGTCCTGTTTTTGGAACGAATCTCCCGCCGACACCAAATCTCAGAAGATTCTATACGAGCAGAGTTTCGGCAGAGAGCCAAGAAGTATAAGGTCAAAACGCAGGCATCTTCCCGCCGAACTTCTTCATGAATTTTGACATGTCGCCCTTGCTGCCCTTGAACATCTTGATGATTTTTTTGCTCTGCCTGTACTGCTTCAGCAACTCCCTCACTTCACCGGAGGAAACTCCAGAGCCCTTGGCAATCCTCTCTATCCTGTTGGCATCGACTATGTCAGGATCCTCCAGTTCTTCTTTTGTGAAGCTGTCCATCGCATAGCGCCATTTCTCCAGCTTTCCCTGCTGCACCTCGAGCATTTCTTTAGGCAATTGTAATTGCCCGAATCCGGGAATCATTTCCGCAATCTTGCTCAGAGGCCCCATGCTTTTCATGGCCTGCATCTGCTCATAAAGGTCAATGAGATTGAATTCGCCCTTGAGGAACTTCTTGCCCAAATCCTCGGCTTTATCCTCTGGCATTGCCTCCCTGGCTTTCTCAAGCAGCGCTTCAATATCGCCCATCCCCAATAATCTCCCCACAAATCCGGGAGGATTGAACTGCTCCATGTCGTCTATTTTCTCGCCTGTGCCGATGAACTTTATCGGGGCTCCCGAGACTGCGCAGGCTGTCAAAGCTCCTCCGCCCCTTGCAGTGCCGTCCATCTTCGTGATTATTATTCCCGTGATGCCGCAGCTCCTGTGGAACTGCTCTGCCTGCTTCTGGGCGGTCTGGCCGATGTCAGCGGAAATGACAAGAAGGCTCTCATTCGGCTTGATTGCGTTATTCACCTTCTCTATCTCATCTATAAGATCGTCAGAAAGCGCATCCCTGCCTGCTGTGTCTATGATGACTACGTCAAAATCTTTTACCTCATCCTTGACGCTGTTCCATATCGCGACAGCATCCTTGCTCTTCCTGTCAGTGAATACCGCTGCGCCTGCCTGCTTTCCGACCTGTTCTATCTGCTCCATCGCAGCAGGCCTGTGGATGTCAAGCCCGACCAGCGCGACTTTGTGACCCCTTTTCATGAAGTATCTTGCAAGCTTTCCTGTTGTCGTGGTCTTGCCTGAGCCGAAAAGCCCTGCAAGCATCACCTTGAACGGCTTTTCATTCACCTCTATCTTGTGCTGCTCCTTGCCAAGAAATTGTATAAGCTCCTCGTAGACTATGTTGACGATATGCTCCTTTTTCGTAAGCCCCCTGGGAGACTCTTCCTTTAGCGCCCTCTGCTTTATCTTCTCCGTCAGCTCAAACACCAGTTTGACATTGACATCGGATTGAAGCAATGCCTTCTGGATTTCCTTCACCAGCTCGTTTATCAGCTTCTCATCCACGAAAAGGGATTTTGCTATCTTCTGCAGCGTGCTCTTCAGCGACGTGCTTAGGTTTTCAAGTACCATGATAAACAGAACTAATCAAATATTTGTTTATAAATGTTTGTTGAAAAAATCATGAATATTGCCGTCAATTATGACTTATTCTTTATCTCTTCCGCAGCCTTCTTCAAAAATTCGTCGCTCTTCATCGCGCCAAGTATCTTGTTGTCCCTTGTCCTCACTGTGACAGTCTTCTCCCCAATTTCTTTCTCGCCGACAACAAGAATGTAATTGACCTGCGCCAATTGGGCATCGCGGACTTTGTAGCTTATGCTCTCTGCCCTTCCGTCAACCTCAACCCTTAATCCGTGCTCCTCATATTTTTTCCTTATAGTTTCGGCATACTCGTTGTACCTTTCGGCAACAGTCAATATCCTCACTTGCACAGGGCTCATCCACATCGGGAATTTGCCTGCATAATGCTCTATCAAGATGCCCAAGAATCTCTCAATGCTCCCGTATACCACGCTGTGTATCATTACAGGGCGATGCTTGTTTCCGTCTTCGGCTATATATACCAGTTCAAATTTTTCCGGCATTTGAAAGTCCACTTGTATGGTTCCGCATTGCCATGTCCTTCCTATGCTGTCTTTGATGTGAAAATCTATCTTGGGGCCGTAAAACGCGCCTTCGCCTTCCTTGATTTCAAAGTCAATCCCTTTCGATTGCAGGGCTGACTTCAGGATGCCTTCTGCAACATCCCATATCTCCCTGCTGCCCATGAATTTTTCAGGCCTTGTCGACAGCTCAACACGGTAGGAAAATCCGAAAATCCCGTAGGTATGGTCTATTCTGTCAATAACCCTCTTGACTTCCCCTTCTATCATGCTGGAAGTTACATATATATGGACATCATCCTGCGTAAAGCTTCTTACCCTAAATAATCCGGAAAGCACGCCGGAAAGCTCATGCCTGTGCACAATGCCGTATTCCGCCAGCCTTAATGGGAATTCCCTGTAAGAATGCAGCTTTTCCCTGTAAACCAGAATCGAGCCGGCGCAATTCATGGGCTTTATCCCAAAAGCCTGCTTGTCAACTTCGGTAAAATACATGTTCTCCCTGTAATGCTCCCAATGCCCGCTCTGCTCCCAGAGCTTCCTGCTCAGTATCAATGGAGTTTTTATCTCATTGTAGCCGTATTTCAGGTTTAATTGTCTTGAAAAGTCCATAAGCTCATTGATTATCCTCACGCCTTTTGGATGGAAAAAGATGAATCCCGGCCCTTCTTCGTGTATGCTGAACAGGTCAAGCTCCTTTCCAAGCTTCCTATGGTCCCTTTTCTCAGCCTCTTCTATTAATTTCAGGCATTCATCCAGCTGCTTTTTCTCAGGAAAGCTGATGCCGTAGATCCTCTGCAGCTGCCTGTTTTTCTGGTCTCCCCTCCAGTAAGCCCCTGCAACTTTAGTTAGCTTGAACGCCTTTATCTTCCCCGTATTCGGGATATGCGGCCCCCTGCAAAGGTCAATGAAATCGCCCTGCTGGTATGCAGACGTCGGCTCCTTGAATTCCTCGATAAGCTCAATCTTGTACTTGTTATTTTTGAATGTTTTTTTTGCTTCTTCAACACTAAGTTCCAATCTTTTCACTTTGTGATCCTTGCTTGCTATTTCCAGCATCCTTTCTTCTATCTTGGTGAGGTCTTCAGGGGTGAAATTATGCTCGACGTCAAAATCATAATAGAATCCTTCCTCGACAACAGGCCCTATCGTCGGCTTTGCATCGGGAAACAGCTCGACAACGGCATGCGCCAGAAGATGGGCCGTGCTGTGCCTGAAAACCTCGACGCCTTCCTTGTCCCTGAACGTAAGGATTCTGAGCTTTGCGTCATGATTTATCGGGATGCTTAAGTCGATTATCTTCCCGTCCGCACTGGCTGCCAGCGCGTCCTCACCCAGCCTCCTGCCTATGCTGCATGCTATCTCGCCGGCAGTTATGCCTTTATTATATTCCTTTATGCTTCCGTCCGGAAGCGTTATTTTGATTTTTTGCATTTTACAGGCAGTTGATTCAAAATGGGTTTTATTAAGTTTGCGGATTGCCCTCCAGCATAAGCTGTTGATGGTAATCAAAGCCGCTATTTACATTAAATATATAAATTAGTTCTTCCATGAATTGTTTCCATGAGAGCGAGGAGAAAAGAGGTTGTCTTTGACGGAATTGCATCACCGGTGCCTGCTTCAGGGGTTTTGCCTGTCCTCTTTCTGAGCAAAAAATGACTGATAATTCAAAAGCTTCGTGGATCCTGTACATGGGGACTTATCCGCCGAGGGAGTGCGGGATTGCGACATTCACAAGGGACCTCACCAGGGCATTGGGCAGAAAGCTTGGGCCTGCAGTCAAGGCCAGGATAATAGCCCTGAACCATAATTCAGCAAACATCTGCAATTACCCTAAGGAAGTCGCGTTCCAGATCAGCGACAGCCGTGTTGAGGATTACATAAGCGTGGCAGAGGAAATCAACGGCATGCCGCATGTAAAGCTCGTCAACATACAGCACGAGTTCGGCATTTTCGGGGGCCCTTATGGCAGCCATCTCCTCAGGTTCCTGGATGCCGTAAAAAAGCCGGTCATTGTCACGTTCCACACGGTGCTTCCTGATCCATGCGAAGAGCTGAGGGATGTCGTGAGGTCTATCGCTGAAAGCTCATCATGCATCGTGGTCATGGCGAAAAAGGCGATTGACATTCTGAAGAAGGATTATGGGATAAAAGCGAGCATTGAGTTCATACCGCATGGCATTCCCACAGTGCCGTTCAGCTCGAGCGAGGAGAAAAAGGCCAAAATAGGATTCAAGGGCAGGATTGTGCTGTCCTCATTCGGCCTGATGAGCTCCAATAAGGGCTATGAGAGCGTTATTGAAGGACTGCCTGAAGTCATAAAAAAGTTCCCGAATCTCATGTATCTCATAATCGGCCAGACCCATCCTGTCGTGAGGAAGCACGAAGGAGAAAAGTACAGGACGTTCCTGGAAAAAAGGATAAAAAAGCTGGGCCTGCAGGAGAACGTGAAATTCTACAACAAGTACCTCAGGCTGGGCGAGATAATAAAATACCTCCAGGCAACCGACATCTACATCTGCCCCTCAGTCAATCCCAACCAGATCGTGAGCGGCACTTTGTCCTATGCAATGGGCTGCGGCAGGGCAGTCATATCGACACCGTTCATCCATGCAAAGGAAGCGGTGGCGCCGGAAAGGGGGATGCTGGGCGACTTCAACAGCCCAAAATCATTTGCTGATGCAATAACAAAGATGCTTTCCGATCCCAAGATGAAGAGGTCCATGGAAATCAATTCATATTTCTACACAAGGGGCATGACATGGCCCAACGTGGCGCTTTCGTATGCCGGGCTGTTCAGGAGGCATGCGGGCATTGAAAAAAGCCATGAGAACGCCGTCCCAAAGGTGAAGTTCAGCCACATCTCAAGGCTGACTGACAGTTTTGGAGTGATACAGTTCGCGAACAACATAAAGCCGGACATAGAATCGGGATATACCCTGGATGACAACGCAAGGGCATTGATCGCATGCTGCATGCACCAGGAAAATTTCAAGGACGGCTCAAAGCTCGGGCTTATAAGGACTTACCTGGATTTCATAATTCACGTCCAGCAGCCTGACGGCAGGATGTACAATTATGTAGGCAAGGACAGGAATGTGGATTTGGAGCGCTGGAGCGAGGACCCGCATGCAAGGGCGCTGTGGGCTCTTGGGCTGCTTGCCTCATCATCTTCAGTTCCGGAAGGGCTAAGGGAGGAAGCAGGGCAGGCATTCCTTAAGGGGATTGTGCACGCAAAGGCCATGCGCTCTCCAAGGGCTGCCGCATTTGCGATCCTTGGGCTGTACTTCTTCAATGCGGCGAGGCCTTCCGATGAGAACACCGGAAGAATACGGGAGCTTGCCGATTTTCTTGCAGGAGTCTATCAGGATTATTCGACAAAAAAATGGAAATGGTTTGAGAAATACCTAACTTACTCCAACAGCAAGCTGCCTGAATCGTTGTTTTATGCCTACCTTGCTACAAAGGACAGGAAATACATGGAGATAGCAAGGCAGAGCCTTGACTTTCTCATGGACACCACTTTTGAGAATGGGATGCTGCTGCCTGTGGGGAACAACGGATGGTACAGCAGGAACGGCAGGAAAGCGGCTCACGACCAGCAGCCGATAGACGCTGCCTCGATGGTGCAGACACTCATGCTTGCATGGGATGTCACAAAAGACGCGCTGTACAGGAAAAAAGCCCGGATTGCATTCAACTGGTTCCTCGGGAACAACACGCTAAGGCAGACGGTCTATGACGAGACGACAGGCGGCTGCCATGACGGCATCGGCGAAAGCGCGATAAACATCAACCAGGGGGCGGAATCCACGATTGAATACCTGATTGCAAGGATGGCTTTGAGATAAATGATTGGTTGAAACATAAGAATATTCGTTGAAAATTGAGATTTTTCTTTCCTTCAAAAATTAGGCGGCGCCAATGGTTTTGCAAAGCGAAACTCAGGAACGCAGTGACGCGATGCGCCGCAGTATTGGAAGTAATCTACCCAACCGCCTCAATATGGCGGTAGCGTTGATTTGTTGCCGAAGGCAACTTCGATTTTGGTAAAGCTTTTTAATGCCGAGCCGAAGGCGAGGTCGTTAAAAAGGTTTAAGGGAATCACGGAATTATTATTTTTATCGGCATTTGATGCTATAGTGTGCCTAAGGGCTAAATTAATTGTATATTGTTCAAAACCAAAACACTTAAATAAATTTGCTGTTTCTGATTTTTGCACATGAACTACAAAATAGCCGTCTTTCCGGGCGACGGAGTCGGCCCTGAAGTGATCAATGAGGGCATGAAAGTCGTGGACAAGATAGCGGAACTCGACAATTTTGCCGTGAAATGGGCGAAATACCCGCATAATGCCGAATCCTATCTTGAGAAAAAGGAATTGCTCGACCAGAAAACTCTCGAGGAAATAAGGAATTCCTGCAAGGCAGTCTACATGGGGCCTCTCGGCGACCCTAAGGTCGGCAGGGATGTCCTTGAAGAGGGGATAATACAGCCAATAAGATCATTCTTTGACCAGTATGCCAATCTGAGGCCGGTAAGGCTTCTCCCCGGCATAGAGTCGCCTGTTGCGGGAAAAAGCCAGGAGCATATTGATTTCACCATAATAAGGGAGAACACCGAGGATTTCTATGTGGGAATCCACGGAAGGGCGAACGGCAAGGATTCCTTCAAGCACAGGTTCCAGAGCGCCCTTTACCCGCTAAGGGTCGAGCTTGGTCTAAGCACAAACAAGGGCGTGGAGCTTGCCTACCAGATGGGCGTGCTCAGCAGGAAGGGCTCTGAAAGGATCATCAGGTACGCATTTGATTATGCCAGGGCAAAAGGCAGGAAGAAAGTCACTGCAATACACAAGGAAAACACGATGGATTCCTACTCATTATGGCGCGAGGTTTTTGAGGAAACTGCCAGGAATTACGGGGATGTGGAAAAGGAATTGCAGTCGGTAAATGCAGTCATGGCATTGTTCCTGATGTCGCCGGAAAAATACAATGTCATCGTCGCTCCCAATATGTTCGGGGAGATCATATCCAATCTTGGCGCTGTCATACAGGGCGGCTTTGGATTGTCCGCGTCTGCCAGCATAAATCCGGAAGGCATCTCGATGTTCCAGCCGATGCACGGCTCAGCCCCGAATTTCGCAGGCAGGAAGATAGTCAATCCGATTGCAGCAGTATGGTCTGCCTCGCTGATGCTTGATTCTCTCGGGCAGCAAAAAGGCGCAGCCCTCGCCATGAGGGCCATTGACTCTGTTCTCAAGGAAGGGAAATGCAGGACGCAGGACTTGGGCGGACTGAACTCCACGGCAGAAATGGGGGATGCGATCGTCAACAAGATAATTGATTTGCATGAATAGATTTTTTGGATACAAATATTTATAAATCTCGTGCCATAAGTTGATAGTAAGGGGGTGTCTGTATGGTTAATTATCTTTTCTTGGCTGGGATAGCGATTTTGATAATATTCTTTGCAGGCATAAGGATTGTCAGGCCTGTCCAGAGGGGTTTGATTGAAAGACTGGGGAAATACAGGAGATTTGCCATGCCGGGATTTAACTGGATAATACCTATAATAGACAGGATGATCAAGATCAACATAACTGAAAGGATGGTCAATGCAGAGCCCCAGGAAATCATAACAAAAGACAAGCTGAATGCAAGGGTTGACGCCCAGGTCTATTTCAAGGTGAAAGACAACGAAATCTCAGTAAAAGACTCCCAATACAGGGTTTATGACTACGAGAACCAGATTGTCAGCCTGGCAAGGACTACCCTAAGGAACATCATCGGCACCTTGTCGCTGAACGAGGCAAACAGCGGAAGGGACAAGATAAACAGGGAGCTTATGGACACCCTGATGAAGGAAACAAAAAACTGGGGCATTGATGTTGTCAGGACAGAGCTGAAGGAAATTGATCCTCCAAAAGACGTCCAGGAAACGATGAATAAAGTGGTCAAGGCAGAGAATGAGAAGATAGCTGCTGTTGACTATGCAACCGCAAGGGAAACGCAGGCAGACGGCGAAAGAAGGGCCGCAATAAAGACTGCTGAAGGGCACGCAAGGGCTGTGGAAATTGACGCGCAGGCAAAGGCAGAGGCAATCAAGCTTGTAAACGAGGCAGCAGACAGGTATTTCAAGGGAAATGCCCAGCTGCTGAAGCAGTACGAAGTGACTGAGGAAAGCCTCAAGAGGAATTCAAAGATAATCCTCACTGAAAAAGGAATACAGCCCGTCATAATACTTGGCGACGAGAAAGCTGTGCCTATTATAAAGCCGCAAAGGAAATGATATTTTTTAATTTTTAAGATGGCAATCATAATTCTCGGCGCAGGCGCAGTCGGCAGCGTGTTCGGCGCAAAATTATCGCAGCATAATGACGTACTGCTCGTTGCCAGAAAAGAGCACGCTGACAGGATAAACAGGGACGGACTAAAAACAAAGGGCATAGAAAACAGCAATTACAGGATTAAGGCACTGACGAATATCAATGAAATAAAGAAGAATACCCTGATTCTCCTCGCGACAAAAGTCCATGACAGCAAAAATGCGATAGAGCCCATTAAAAATCTCGTGAAAAAAGATACTGTGATTTTATGCGTCCAGAACGGCCTTGGCAGCGAGGGCATTGTCAAGAAGATAATAAAAGACAGGTGCCTTGTTCTGCGTGCTGTCACAAACATAGGAGCAGTCTATCTGAAGCCCGGCATCGTGGAATTCAACGGCCACAGCTACACTGCGATTGAGAAAAGCGCTGAAAGCGGGAAAATTGCGGAAAACTTAAGCAGATGCGGATTGAAAAGCTATGTTTCCGATGACATAAAGGCTGAAGTCTGGAAAAAGCTGGTTCTTAACTGCGTCATTAACCCACTGACAGCTATTCTGGGAGTCAGGAACAATGGGATCGCAGGCAGGAAATATGACGGGCTCAAATCGATGATTATTGATGAATGCCTGGAAGTCGCTGAAAAAGAAGGCATAAGATTTGAGATGAATTTCCTGAAGACCATGAATGAAGCAATAAAAAATTCCAATAACATATCTTCGATGCAGCAGGACCTGCTGAAGGGCAGGAAAACTGAGATAAATTTCCTTAATGGCGCGATTGTAAAGCTTGGCAGGAAACGTGGGATAAAAACCCCCGTTAATTGGTATATTACAGGCATAATAAAAGAAATGGAAGGGATAACAATGAATTGATTAAATGACTTTAGCCGATTTTTTTTGCAATGAGTTTTTTATATCTGCCATCTGCATAATGGGGCCCATAAATTACCCTGGTTACCCTGGTTCCCACCGGAAATTGTTCCTGTTCTTTTTCGCCATTCCATAATTGGCGGATATACTTAATTCTCAGCCCCTCCAGAGGCGGACCAAAATACTCCCCATCCGACAAGATGACCATTCCAACGCCGGTAATCAAGGCAACAGTGCCAGCTTTTGCTTTCATATCCTGGTTAGGGCCATTAAAAAATTCGCTGCTGATTCTCCGTGCCAAATCTTCCTGTTCAGGTGTAAGCGGGTGCTCCGGATACTGTACAGAAGAAACACTCCATTCATCGATCCATCTGTGACGCATACCCATTTTTCTTACACTGTAAATATCCACCATAGTTCCAACATCAACATCTCTAGGTCCCGAGCTTTTCCGTAAATGAGTGACACCAGGCAGCGCAATTGTAGCTTCCCAATGGTCGTCACGGTAATCATGGCCGAAATGGCTAAACGCACTAGAAATCAATCCGCGGTATAGGAATTCCCTCGGTGCTTTGCCGACTGTATACCCCCCGTCAGGAAAACTAATGTGTTCCCCCTTTCTTGTTCCCTGAAGTGATACAGGAGTGTCAAATGATATTCTTTCATCAGAAGATGGCAATAAAACCTCAAGTCCAGCGTCGGTCCTTGCAACCCAGTCTCCATTTCTGGTTTTTCTTACTATCTTTGCTTCAATACTCATGTTATAGCTAATCTATAGAAAAAGTTAAGATTTTATAAGCTTAACTGAGGGAAAGTCCAGAAATTTTTGATTCAACCTATATACTCCTTCTTCTCGGCCTTCTCCTGCGCCTGCGCGGATACGTTCGGCATCGGTATTGGCGGAGGCATGTTTATCTCCTGGCTAAGGATGAGTGCCTGAACATTGCATTTCGCAAGCACAGTATTCAAAAGGCCGAGCATTATCTCCTTCGGGATCTTCTTGTCCTTCTGCCATGAGGCCATTATGTCCTTTACAGCCTTTGGGTCGTCAAGGAACAGGATGTCTCCTTCAAGTATGATGGCCCCGAAAGAAGGCTCGTATTTTGACGTGAATTCAAACGTGAATTTGAGGGCTTTCTGCTTCTGCTTCCCAAGCGACAGGTCTGTCTCCTCAACGTTCTTTATCGAGACATTGTTGTTGATGTCAACCTTGCCTTTTATCAGGTCGCTCCTCTCGGCGGAAATCTTCGTGAAGTTGAATCCTGCAATCATTCCCATGGAAATAAAGGATTTCAGGTTCTATTTAAATGTTTGGTGGCAATGCAGATAAATAAAAAATGTTTTTAAACTGGGGCAAAAACATGATTGCATGAAGTACAAACTCGTCTGCTTCGACGTTGACGGCACCCTGATAGACAATCTTACGTTCTCCTGGCAGCTTTTCCACGACCATTTCCAGACAGATGAGCACAAGAGGGATGATGCCAAAAGGAAGTTCTACAACAAGGAAATCAGCTACAGGGAATGGGCCGAGCATGACATACAGCTCTGGAAAGACAGGAATGCAACAAAGCAGGGGTTCTTTGATGCAATCGATAACGGCAAATTAAGGCTGATGGAAGGCGCAATGGAAACGCTGCTGGAATTGAAGAAAAGGAAGCTTAAATTGGCTATAATTTCAGGCTCATTGAACATAATACTGGAGAAGTTTATCCCGGATTGCAATGACATTTTTGACGACGTTTTTTTAAGCAGGATTTATTTCGATGAAAAGGGAAGCATAAGCAAGGTCGAAGCGACAGAATACGACATGGAAGGCAAGGCGCTTGCGATGAGGAAAATAGCTGAAAGAGAAAATATAAGGCTCGGGGAATGCGCTTTCGTCGGCGATTATCTTAATGACAGGAAGATAATGGAGGAAGCGGGATTGGGCATTGCCTTTAACTGCAGGCATGATGAATTAAAAAAGGTCGCTGATGTCGTGATTGAAAAGAAGGATTTGAGGGAGATTCTGAGGCATATCATTTAGGCAATGGGCTGCTGCCTTGCCTTATTTTCATTAAAGCATCGCCTAATGCAATTTTATTATTATAATTATTTGTTATTTTATTAAATGGATTTAAATCGTTTTTATCGTATTGCTTTTTATATTGGATTATTTTTTTGATTAGCAATGGCACCGCTCTCACAATGTTATCCACAATCGTGATTGTCGCCTCCTGCGCAGTCCTTGACAGTGGGTTTAAGTCGACAGTTATGACTTTCTTGCCGTTTTTTACCAGCGCTTCAGTCCTGTCGCCGTCTTCCAATGGCACGAAGACCACATCAGCCTCCAATATGCCTTTTGGGTTGGCATATTTCCTGTTTGAATCAAGATGCCTTAATGTCGTGTCATTTTCCGGCAACAGCACATTTTTTGCGCCATTGCTCAGCAGATAATCTTTAATTTTGATTTCCCTTTCCTTTGATGCGTGGAAAATATTGATTTCCAAAGGGCAGTTTAGAACATTGCTTAATTCCGCCAGCTCTTTCGGCACCAATGCCGCCGAATTGCCATTTACAGAAATGACCGGATGCTTGGCATCAAGCAATAATGCGGCAGAAGCCTCAATAGCCCCCAATGCAAAATCATTTGTTTTCTCGCCGAGAAGATAGTCAAATGCTTCCCCCCTTCCGTGCGCAATAAGCCCATGCTCAGAGGTTATGCCTTTTTTTATTCCTTCGGCTATTAGCTCCCTTATTCTTAAGGATTCATGGCGGGGATGGGATTTTGGCAGTTGCATGTTGAGGATATTTCACCAGATAATACTTTACTCCCTATGCCCCTTTCCAGACATGTGTCTTCTTTTGTGCGGATTATCCTTAGGATACCCATGATGGTAGAGGTAATCGCCTGCAGCTGGAGCAGCCCTGCCAACGGCATTATAGAAATCGCAAAGAATTCCAGGTTTCAAGCCCGGCATGCCTTCAAAAATTATTTCGCTGCTTCTATTGGGTTGAATGTTCTGCGATGAAAATGGATGTACAACCACGGAATCAACTGATCCGTCATAGCCGAAATCAAAAATCTCCACTTCCATTGTATCGTCAACAAAACGCACATACCCTGTATCAGGATAAATGGCTACTACGATCCTGGCCTGTAAGAAGCTGCTCTTGAGCTCTGCAGCCATTGCTCCGAGTTCTTTGGCCTGTCCATCAAATCCAAGATAGAATCTGTCCAATTCATCAACAAGTCGTTGGGCATAAGCGGGAGAACTGATTTCCCGGGCCTGCTGTACAATGGCAGGCGGTGGATTCCTAAGCGCATCCGTTATTGCCTGTTCTACTCCGCTGCCCATTAAACCACCTGCATGCTTGGCAGAACGACGCATATTTTTTAAATCTTGCTAATAAACATATGCACCCTTATGCGATATTGTGAACTCAGAAGAGCCCGCAAAAGGGATGTCGCTGAAAACGGCGTTTCCAAGCATCATCATTGAGGCATTTCCGCCGTTTTTCTCTATATTTGCTATTATGCTGGCAACATCCCTGTCCTGAAGCAGCCCGCTTTCAGCGGCAAACTGCTTCGAGATCCTTATTATTGACTGAAAATCCCCGGAAGTCTTTGGATTACCGGCCAGCAGCCTGATTTTCTTCATTGCCTGATGGGCTGCGTCATTTATTGAATCCTTGATATCCTCATTTTGTATTATGGATTTTGTATATATCGGGCCCAGATGCCTGCAATAGACCTTCCTGCCTGCTATGGGAAGCCTTTTGGCAGCGAAGTTTGCGCTTGACTCCAGCTTCACGCAGAATCCCCCGTAATACTGGTTGACTACATCCCCCAATCCTGTCCCGTTGATGACTTCGGCAGTATGGGCCGCAATTGCCAAATCAAGCTTTGATT
Organism: Candidatus Woesearchaeota archaeon; assembly: GCA_016181325.1. Classification (GTDB taxonomy): domain Archaea; phylum Nanobdellota; class Nanobdellia; order Woesearchaeales; family GW2011-AR4; genus JACOZO01. Next base: position 23,160 of record JACOZO010000003.1, read on the forward strand.
TTTTCAAATTGAATAATTTGTTCAGCGCATA
>JACOZO010000084.1 GCA_016181325.1 Candidatus Woesearchaeota archaeon
CCATAGGTGGTGCCGAACTCTGTTCGAGTATTTTGGCTTTTATTGATACGTAAAAAGCCGAGCCGACGGCAACCTCGGAGAGATTTTCAGGGAAGCCTTTGTTTTGGCAAGATTTAAATAAAAACAATTAAATCTTAATACTGCCGAAAGGGGGCGTCGTATAATGGATTAAAATCCGTACAACCTGGCCATTATCGCCGGCTCCAGCAAATGGAGCGATGAGTCGCGAGACGATGATTGATATATGGCGATACCGGCTGATCTGGGTTCAAATCCCAGCGTCCCCACTTATTAATCCTCTTTCCCCTTGGAAGGCCTGAAGAATTCCAGGATGATTATTATCACTGATGCAACGCCCAGCCCCATCAATATATATGCCTTGAATTTCCAGATGAAATCCAGTATGAACTTGCCGTAAGGAGTCACATACCTGTGCCCGATAACTCCAAGAATTATCAATACTAATGCAGCGGCCAGCGCGATCCACAGCCATTTTCTTGCCCCGCCATACTGCAGTTTTGGCCTTTTCGCAGCCTTTGTTTCTTTCCTGGGCTTTTCAGGCTTCAATAGTTTTGGAGCTTCATGCCTTGTCTTGGCTTCCCTGGCCTTTTCCCTCTCCAGCCTGGCCACTTTCAATGCATTTAGCCTTGCCCTTTTTGCCATGGACTGCTTGTATCTCCTGTAAATCCTTTTTCTGAGCAGGAATACCGCAATGCAGAATGCTATGAACAAATAAGCATAATATTTGTAGAATCTGTAGAATCCCACAATCCGCACCCAGTTCTTGTTCTTCTCCTTAAGCGTTATTGTGATTTCTTTTGAATTCTCAATGCCGCCTGATGCCAGCTTCAGCTTCGCCTTGTATTCTCCCGGGTTTATGCCTGAGCCTGGGTTTATATGCAGGTTTCCGTTCCATGCCTGTCCCGGGTCAAGTGAAACCTCATTTGGCTCCACCGTAATCCAGCCCGGGCCTTCGGCTGACAGCCTGTACGCCGCAACCTTTTCCCCGCTGTTCCTTATCCTTATTCCCTCAAACTGCTCTGAATAAGTGTTCGTAAAATCATCATCAAGAATGAATTCCCCTGCAAAGCATTTTGATCTTGGGGTAATGCTGAACACCAATCCGTATTCCTCGCTTTTCACTTCAGGAGCTTTTGCCAGGAAAGCCCTTGCAGAGCCTTTGAACTTCCCTTCCGCGCTGTCAGGGGCTTTCAATGAGAATGCCACGTCCTTCTTCTCGTTTGGGCCTATATTGACTTGCTTATCCTGCACCATCCATTCAGCACCCTCTATGATTACCGACACGTCCTCGGCAGATTTTCCCTTGTTGGACACTGCAGCCTTATAAGTGAAGGTATCGCCGCCGCAAAGGCTTTCTTCCGCGTTTTCAGCTTCAAGGGCAATGCCATGGCACTTCTCGACTTCCAAATCAAGCTCTGCAGAGCCTTTCACAGAGCCAAGCGAAGCGACACTGTTGACAATGACCTTGTGCAGCCCCTCGCTTCCTGCAGGAGGATCAAGCTGCAGCAGCACTGCAGCGGACTTATCGGCAGGTATGGAGAAACTGTTGGCATTAAGGGCAGCCCAGGAAGGCCCGTCTTTGCTTAACTGGTAAGCATTTGCCTTGTTGTCCTTGTTGCTGAATAATAATGGCACAAAAACCCTATCATTTTCGCATATATTGTAGGCGCCTTCATGCTGCTCAGGCGTTATTGCAGAAGTGACGTCTGTCACCGCATTTCCCTTTGTTATGGCGTAGCTGAAGCATGGGTTGATCCTATACACCTGTTTTAGGGCCTTTCCGATGCCCCCTTCTGTGCTTATTATGATCTGCGACTGGAATCTGCTTCCCGGATTTATTGCGCATGGAGGGGTTACAACAACATCTATGCCGGTCTTTTGCCTTGGATTCAGGGCAAATCTGGACGGGCTTGCCTTTATTATATCCTCGAACCCTGCAGCCGGCTGTATGGTGTATTTGCTCGCCTTGTCGCCGGTATTGCTGACTGAGACCTTATATGACTGGGAAGCGCACTGGCACAGGTCAAAAGTGCCCTGGGATGTGATGTCAAAGTCTTCTTTTGAAAACGCATTTGCGGCGGTAATCAAGAATATAGCAAGAAAGGCAGCAATGAAATTCGATCCGCTAAATCTTTTTTGTGCCATAATTCTCCTGCCCTGCAGTGCTCCATATCTTCCTTATGAGGAATCATAATCATAAGAGAATTATCAGATTTGTCCGGTAAATATTGAATAAAAAATAAATAATTTAAAGGAAAACTCAGTAATATGTTTCTCCTTCTTTGCTTTCGCCGTTTCCGCCTTTCATCATCTTGTTGAAGCCGAACACAAGGGCTATCAGCACAAGTATTACAAGCAGCACGACAACCAGCACTTCAAGCACTGTCTTGAGCTTTGAGCCTGTTGATCCGCCATTTCCAGCAGAGACCAAAGCCTTAAGCGGTATCTGCTTCAGTGTCCTGTCATCGCTCTTGATTGAGACAAGGAACACCTGCTCGCCGCTTGCGCCTTTGTTGGCTGAAACATGAACATTGACAGCTTTTGACTGTCCTGGCTCAACAACAACGACATTTGAAGGGCTTACCCTGAATGTTCCCCAGTTAGCGCCGTCAACTGTCACCACATATGTCTTTGATGCTGAGCCTGAGTTTGTCAGTGTTATCGGATAGGCAACTTCTGATCCGCCTGCAGCGACTGCCTGGTAGTCTGTCGGAACTACAACAACTGTCTTCTCAGCTTTCGCCGGAGCAGTTTCGCTGTCGCTTCCCAGCACTCGGATTTTTACATCCCTTGTTACCTTCTCATCGCCGTCCCTGAAGAATGCTTCTGCCCTTAGCGTATATTCGCCGGTCTCGGCATCTTCCGGAATCCTTAGGAATAGTTCGTTTGATGTCACCTGGTCATCATTCTGGTCTTCTCTTTCTATCTCATCAACATAATCGCTTGCTGAGATGCCAAGTTCAGGCACGCTGACCCTTACCTTTATGCCTTTCTCGTCTTTCTGGCCGGTGTTCTTTACCCTTAAGGAAGCAAGCAGTACTCTTCCTGCCCTTACTTCATTTTCAGGATTCAAGACAACGTCCTTGATTGTCAAGTCATGCCTTTTGGATGAAATCTCTATCTCGTAATTTGCCTGGGTTGTGTCTCCGTCCCTGTCTTCAACCCTTATCCTTAGCTTGTATTTATCCTGCTCAAGCCTTGAAGGAACTCTTAGGCTTAAGGTCTTTACATAAGAAACATTTTCTTTTACTCTGAATGATTCGGTGATGTCTTCAACAAGGTCCTTGTTGTCAGAACCCCTCATCACAGCTTCAACCTGAACATTGTCTAGGGATCCGATGCCTGCATTGCCCTTTACCCTTATCTTGACGTCAACTTCCTGGCCCCTTTCAAGGTCAAGGATGTTGGTTGCGCCCTGCGTAATGACATCGTTGTCTATCTTTACTTCCTCTATTGTCACAGGCAAAGCGTATGCCATTGTGCTTAGAACTATCAAACATGTTAAAATTATCCCCCAACTCAAAATTTTCTTAAACATTTTTCCGTCATACCTCCTAGCTTTTCAGGTTGAATTAAATTGTATTTAAACTTTTCGTTTAGTTATTATAGACCAGTAGTTTCTATATATAACTATTGTCTAGTAATTACATTGTGTATATAAATCTTTCTATGTTTTTGCTTATATATATCCCTTCTAAAACCGGGCATTATGGGGTAATTTAAGGCATCTTCTGACGGGAACATGCAAAAACATTTATTTACACCCTTGGCATTCCCAGGAAAACACCCCTAATTTAAGGGTTGTGGAAAACTAGGGCTTTGTGTAAAAAGTAGGTTAGCAGCCTAACCAACGCAGTTGGTGCCGAAAACCGAGTCAAGGTAGTCTGTGGGTTTTCAAGCAGGTCGAGCCTTATT
>JACOZO010000085.1 GCA_016181325.1 Candidatus Woesearchaeota archaeon
ATAGAAAAATATGACATCATAGTAAGCGAACAGCCGATCATTGGCGAAAGTGTTGAGGATGTAAGAAGCATACTCGAAATAGCCGAGCTAATCCAGTCAAACGGCCTCGCCAATTACCAGGTGCCTGTCATGGCGGGCGTTGTCGACGGCAAAGCTGTCTTAGTCTATGACAGGACAGAGGGCGGCATCAAGCTAACACCGGAGAATGTCCGTGAAGTAAGGCAAAGGATTGAAGCTGAAGAAGAAGTAACGGATGCAGTGGGCGATGCCGCTGAAGCAAGCATCAGGAGGGGCAGCCGCTTTGATGATATGCCTGTAATCGAGAGGTACAAGCTTATGGAAGGCGATGTTGGTTATGCCATACGAAGGCTGCAGCTGAGGAACGAGATCTCATCCGACGCCGACATCAACCCGGAGATAATGGCCAGAATACAGGAGATAGGGCTGGAGAGGATAGCTTCAAGGCAGGGGGATAAAGTGGCAATGCTGAATGAGTTTTACGGCGAATTGGGGAGATTTGCAGACGACCTTTATGCAGAAGATGCATGGCTGGATTTCCGCACGGAAGTCCAACAACCAGCGCTGCTAAGCCATATAAACATTCTTCCTGAAAGCAGTCCGCTAAAGGGAATACTCAGCGAAATGGTGCTGGTTGATGTGCCTTTGCTAAACAGCGAGCTGGCAGCCACTGACATGAACAGCATACAGACAAGGGCTTATGCCTTTATAAGGGCAGAGAGAAACGCAGGCACTATGCTATCGCAGTTCTATAATGAATTTAACGCTCTCCAGGATTCAATTGGCATCCGGAGAGTGCCAAAGCAATCACATTTCATTGAGGCGTTAACCGAAGATTCAACCTTTGGCCAGACACTAAAGACATGGGTTGATTCCGGACAGATTGATATAAGCCCATCCAGTGAAATGCTGCCTGACGGAATCCCCAGGACAAGGGCGCAGTTAGACGCATTAGCCGCAAGTATGGAGGTTTTGGGAAGAAGCGGGGGTGAATCTTTCAGGGCAAAGCTCCGTGAATTCAAGGCGCGGATCAATGCCGAACTTTCCAGGGTAGTAGAAGTTACATCAGTTGAGTTTGGGGGCCAAGTAGTGACTGACACAAGGATTATAAATCTTGCTGATAGATTAAAACAACGGCTTATCGCAGACGGAGAAACACGCTTAACTCCTGAAAGAATAGCACAAATAAAATCAAGTTTAAAGAACACAATACTAAAACCAATATCTGATGAAATCTTTGGAGCTTTAGGAACTGTACAACCAGATGGCAGCATTGAAGTTGATGCTACGTCTAATGGTCTTCCTGGCACAACTCCTGGCCAGCCAGTTAAACTTAAAGAAGCAAGGCGTGGTTCTCCATGGCACGTAGAATATTCAGACACCAGTGGCCAAGTCATAGGCAGGATTGAAAGTTCAGAGGATCTTGAGAAAGTTAGCATCAATCCCGAAACTGACGAAAAGATAGCTGCTTTTAATGATTTTATAGATGCTCTTCCAGAAACCGAAGGAGCAGAAACAGAAACACTGCCCCTTGCAGAAGGGGAATATGTGGTGCCTTCTCTCGTATTAAAAGTATTGAATGCAATTAGTAACAATATTGAGTTTGATGAGTCTGCAGATGTCCTAGGTGATGTATATCTGAGCAGCAACCCCATCCCGGGCTCAATCTGGAACTTCCTTCCGTTCATGGAATCAAAAGCAAACAGGTTCGGGAGGCTGCTTGAAGATGAATTTACTGAAACTGAAATAGGCAGATTTTATGAGTTGGCTTCAACGCCCGGCAATATCCTGCTGTCAGAGGAAGGTTCTTCCAGGGCCAGGCATTTCAATGCCAGGATGCAGAGGCTAATGAACGAATACCTTACTGATGAAGAAAAAACGGTCCTTCAGGATTCATTCAATAATTTCTACCTTATAGACTTTGTTGCTTCACAAGCCCAGCGTTCATGGATGGATTTCTACGCTTACATGGGACAAATAGAAAACTATCCTGATGAAACGCCTAACCCAAGTCCAGACGTTTACTATTCGTTAAAACAGGATTTTCCAGCCGCAATTAAAATCTACAACAGATTGCTGATAGCAGTTTCAATTATAGGAAATGAACTTCCTGCTCAGGAGGGCGTATCTGATGAGATATTATTTAGATTAGCTGTTGATGAAGAGATACTGAGAATAAAAAGGATTGGCGGGGCTATTCAGGAAGGCCTCCTGACAAATTTTGATTTATTTTACTACACATTGAATGATGGTATTGTCCTAAAAGGGGACAGGGGTTGTGCAGAAAAGGGCGTATGCAGCAGTGGAATATGCTATGATAACAGCGGACAATGCATGGTATGCCGGATGCCAATCTCATATTATGAGGAAGACGGCTCTGCCGCCGACGATATACGCTTCTATAAGAAAGTAGATAACAGGGCATGCCAGGCAATTACAGAAAACGAGAACCCGGCATTTAATATAGAAAGCGTATCATATTCAAAGGACGAGACTGAGGAATCCATTGTAACCATGATGAGTTACAGGCTATCTTTCACCACGCCAGAAGGCTATGGAAGCACATGGGAAATAGATTATTCCATAAAAGTGGACTTTACAGAGATAACAGGAGAGTATGCCACTGTCTCTAATATTAGGGAGACAAAAGGGACATTCAAAAAGGCAGAAGAGTTTATAGAGGAAATAAATGGCCCTGGCCATAAAATCTACCACTTCACAGACGATAATCAAAACAATGCCATGGAACCGGACGAATTCTATTTATCAGTACAGGACAATTCCGGCGGAAGAGAACGAATAATGACAAGGCATGAGTTTACAGAGGAAGAGATTGGCGAAATAAGGCAGGAATTTGAAAACCAGTTGAGGGCTGCCACCACAACCTAATTAATTACTATAAAGTAGTTAAAACCAAAACCTTTATATACTCCTTCTCAGCATTGTCACGTATGGGTAAAGCAGAAGAAGCAGTTGAACTGGCTCAAAGAGCCTATGAAGCTGAGCCGCATGACTTATCTGACCTCACAAATTCTATACAGCTATTCAGCCAGGCTGGAGGATTAAGCAAAGAGCAAAAAGGAATCCTGGAGCGGGTTGTAGAAAACGCAACTAGGGCCTATATACCTCTGATGTTAAGGGACCCCACATCCACAAGAGACCCAACATTCACTGAACGTGCAATATTAGCCTACAGGACATTGTTGAGAGAAGGAAACTTTGATTATGGTGAAGTAGGGCCTGATAGTCAAGCAGACCTTGATAAAATTCTGACATTGTCAGTACTTTACTTCAGAAGGGCAGAGCAGCTAAAAGAACAGGCAGGGGAACTTAGAAAGCGAGGAGCCGAGAAAGATGCAGATGCACTTATAGAAAGAAAAAACAAGCTATACCAGCTTGGAAATCTGGAAGCCCAAATATATTTTGGAAAACAAATAGGCAGAATTCAGGAATTTTCTGATGTGGAAGCAGCAATTACCAGGCTGGACCATAAAGACAGACTCCCGGGATTTAGAGAGATTCTTCTTACTGGCTATGTGATGAAAGGTTTAAGAGAAGCATATACCCTGCAAAATCTAGGTCAATACAAATAAAAATTCACTAAATTTAAATACTATATTTCTCCCGGCAGGTTATGCATAAAAAAAAGGCAGCACTGCTTTTACTAACTACAGTCTTGTTGATATTCACGCCTGTTTTGGCGCAGGAATCTGGCACAGAAAAATGCAAAAATGTGAAATACAGGTCATTGTGCTACACGCTGGCCGCGCAGGCTGAAAAAAACGGGGATTTATGCGATGGGATTGCCGATGAATATGAAAGTCAGCAGTGCAGGGAGATTGTAAATCAGTCAAATAATGATTTCTTTGATCTGGTTTTTCCCTCTGCTCTTATAGGGGCAGCGCTCCTGTTTGCAG
>JACOZO010000023.1 GCA_016181325.1 Candidatus Woesearchaeota archaeon
ACATGGAAAAGCCAGGGAGGGCATAGATAAAATACGTGAAACTTTCAGTACTTTTGTAAGGGTGATGAATGAAAACAAGGGATTTTTCTCCAACCTGCGTCTGCCGCAGTCTTTATCGTCCAAGAAAACTATGGATAGTATAGCCCTGCTGGAGCGCAGCATAACGGATGCGGAAAGCTGCAGCAAAGAGCTTGAAAAGAAAGTTGCTGGATTTGAGCGTAAGCTTGAGCGTGAGCACGAGGTTCTTTCTGAGATGCTTATCCGAATATACAACCTGACATCAAAAAGTGCTGCAAAAAGGGTCATGGCAGCAGAATCTGCCGGAAGAAATGCCTCAAGAAGAGTCAAGGCAAGAGAATCTACCGGAGATTTAAGGATATTTTTAGCGGAAAAATCAGACGAATTTAGGGGGATAATAGAAGACCAGAGGAATTCTATAAGGGAAATAGAGGATGTTGTAGGGGGAAACATGCTTAATGTGTTTGATGAAATCTATAAGCTGATTGTTGGGATATATTATGAACTTGCTAGAATTCTGGATTGGTCTCAGGAGCAGCGCAGGGAAAGGATGATTGAAATGTCGAGAGTTCTGAGGCCGATATATTATCCGGCGCATGTTGCCAGGGGATTGGTCTCAGGAGCAGCGCAGGGAAAGGATGATTGAAATGTCGAGAGTTCTGAGGCCGATATATTATCCGGCGCATGTTGCCAGGATTCTTTACAAAGATGGCGGTATGCTCCGTGACTTCTTTAGTCTTGCAGATTCTCTTGATAAAGGGGAAAATGAGAGATTCCTTGAGATGAAGGGGCATGTAACACAGCGCGAAAACACGGAAAGTGATGAGAGGCAAAGAAAACTCCAGTATATCGACATCGCAGTGGACATATTAAATAATAAAAAAATAGGGGAGCATTCATTCCTCTACAGCGAAATTATAAGACTGGAGAATCAATATGTGACAACCGCATATACCCATACTTACATTGAAAGAGGGGACTTGAGGCGGCATTATGCAATATTTCTCGGCATGCAATCCGTCGCATCAGATCGTTTCGAAATCAGGAGTTTCACTTATTTCCAGGCAATTTCTGTTTATTTCTTTCTGACTTACGAGGCTAATGCAAAATTCTTCACAACGCCGGGAAACATGCTTCCGGACAATATTAAAATCGCGGGAAGACTGTATGTCAATTACCTTAAGCTGGCACTGAAATTCTACTGCCAGGACAGCGAGGCGGAAGAGATTCAGCAGGAAATAGAACTGGCAAAGGCTGCATAGTGTCAGGCTCTTGTGTAAAGTGCAATAGCTTGTTTCGGCACGAAATATGAATATGGAAAATCCTTCGTGATTGGCGGTAAATGCAGTCCATTAACCTCTAATTCAGCAATTAAGCTGTCTATTGAAAATGGGTCATGTGCTGGCACTGATTTTGCATCCCGGCCCCTTGGCGGCCTGTATCTGCTCCCGATGTTCTGGGAAGAAATTATAATCAGTGCATTGCAGCCTTCATAACCGCCGAACGCTCCATTCTCTCCGAGGAAAGCAGTTACAATTCCCCTCAACATAGTTCTATAACTAACTGCTCTCTGCTCCATTTGGGGCTTCAGCAGCCATATATTCCAATTTCTCAGAACTAAATTAGTTAGTGGACTGGGTTGATTTGCTCCCGAAGGTGCGGGATAGGAATATCCTTGAAAATCTACTTCCAAAACCTTCCCCATCACACCGGAAAATGACACACCATTTATAAAGATATTCTCTTCCCATTTGGCTATAAAATGATAACCCGCCTCGAAAACCCATGGAAACCTGAGCAGATAGAAGGCATACTTAATCCCCTGATAAAAAAATGGTTCTTCTCCAGATTCAAGGAATTCTCGCTCCCTCAATTATACGGTGTAATGGAAATACACAGCAGGAGCAATATACTTGTCAGCGCTCCTACCGGCGCGACAAAGACGCTGACAGCCTTCCTTTCAATCCTTAATGAGTTGATAGACTCAGGCGAAAAGGGAATACTCGAAAACAGGGTTTATTGCGTCTATATCTCGCCATTGAAGGCATTGTCCAATGACATCTCTGTAAATCTCATTGAGCCCCTGAAGGAAATGGAAGCTATTGCGAGGAAAAAGCTTGGCGTAAGGGTTGCTGTAAGGACCGGCGACACGACCCCATACGAAAGGCAGAAGATGCTTACGAAGGTTCCGCATATACTTATCACGACGCCTGAATCGTTGGCCATAATGCTGACTTCCATAAAATTCCGCGAGCTGCTCAGGAATGTCGAATGGTGCATTGTTGACGAGGTGCATGCATTGGCGGAAAACAAGAGGGGAGTCCATCTTTCTTTGTCGCTTGAACGGCTCGGCTTGTTGTCCCCGTCTATGACAAGAATCGGATTGAGCGCCACAATCTCCCCCCTGGAAGAGATAGCAAAATTCCTTGTCGGCTATGACAATGAAGGCAATGAAATGAACTGCAGGATTGTGGATGTCCAGTTCCTGAAGCAGATGGACCTTAAGGTGATTTCCCCTGTCCCGGATTTGGTTGACATGGAGCATAAGGATATGCACGAGTCAATGTACAGGCTGATTGATGGCCTGATACAGCAGCACAGGACAACATTGATTTTCACGAACACGAGATCAGCGACAGAAAGGGTTGTGCATCACCTGAAGGAAAAATTCCCTAAGAGATACACCGAGAACATAGGGGCGCATCACGGCTCATTATCAAAAACCCTGAGGCACAACATTGAAAACAGGCTGAGGAAAGGGGAGCTTAAAGTGATTGTATCGAGCACATCGCTTGAGCTGGGCATAGACATTGGCTACATTGACCTTGTGATATGCCTCGGCTCCCCTAAATCAGTTGCAAGGTTCCTGCAGAGGGCAGGCAGGTCGGGCCACAGGCTCCATGACAAGGTCAAGGCAAGGATAATAGTGCTTGACAGGGATGACCTGGTGGAATGCGCTGTGCTTCTCAAGTCGGCAGTCGAGAAAAAGATAGACAGGATACACATCCCCACAAATGCCCTTGACGTACTGGCGCAGCACATACACGGCATGGCCATTGAGCAGAGATGGAAGGCAAGGGATATGTGGAAAATCATCAGGCGCAGCTACTGCTACAAAAATTTGAAATGGGAGGACTTCAGGGAGGTCGTTGAATACCTTTCGGGAAAATACGTTTCGCTTGAGGACAGGCACATCTATGCAAAGATTTGGTATGACGAGGATTCGGGGGAGATCGGCAGGCGCGGCAAGATGAGCCGTGTGATTTACATGACAAATGTCGGCACAATTCCTGACGAAAGCCACGTGATCGTCAAGGTCGGGGAGCAGGTCATAGGCTCTTTTGACGAGGCATTCCTTGAAAGGCTCAGGAAGGGCGATGTTTTTGTGCTCGGCGGCGAGAAGTACGAGTTCCTTTATGCGAAAGGCATGGTGGCTTATGCTAATGCCTCTGTTTACAGGCCCCCTACAATACCGAGCTGGTTCTCTGAGATGCTTCCATTGAGCTTTGACCTTGCCCTGGAAATAGGAAGATTCAGGAGGCTATTGAATGAGATGCTGTGCTCCGGGAAAACAAAGCAGGAAATCACGGAATTCATCGATAAGTATGTCTATGCAGACAGCAATTCCATCGAGTCAATATGCAGGTACTTCAGCGAGCAGTTCCATTATTCTGAAATCCCCTCTAACAGCAGGATCATAGTCGAGCATTATACGGACGAGAAGAAAAGGAAATATGCGATTTTCCACGCGCTCTACGGCAGAAGGGTGAATGACTGCCTTTCAAGGGCATTGGCATTTGCCATTGCAAGGACTCAGCACAGGGATGTGGAGATAGGCGTCAATGACAACGGATTCTACATCTCCTCTGACAAGGTCGTTGATGTCATGAAAGCCTTCAGGATGCTGAAGTCCGGCGAGATCAGGAAAGTCATGGAGATGGCAATTGACCAGACAGAAGTCCTCAAGAGGAGGTTCAGGCACTGCGCGGCAAGGGCATTCATGATACTCCGCTCCTACATGGGCAAAGAGAAGAGAGTGGGCAGGCAGCAGGTAAGCTCCATGATACTCATGAATGCTGTAAAGAGGATAAGCCCGGATTTCTGCATTTTAAAAGAAGCAAGGAGGGAAGTGCTCGAGGACCTGATGGACATAGCAAACGCGACAAAGGTTTTGGAAGGGATAGAGCAGAAGAAAATCCTGGTAAAGGAAGTGACCACATCGCTGCCGTCCCCGTTTGCATTCAACCTCGTCTTGCAGGGATTCACGGATTTGCTGAAGATCGAGGACAAGGTGGAATTCATCAAGAGGCTGCACAAGCAGATACAATTGAAGATTGGGATTGGCAAATAATCGGAAATAGTAATGCAAAGCCATGCATTTACGATATATAGTCCCAATAAGAGATATTAATTCCGTCCTTTCGCTTCACGCCTTGTTTATGGCGAAAGGACAGCCGCAGATAATAGGCAGTTAAAATCAATTATTACTCGGGGCACACACGACGAACTAAATTATCAAAA
>JACOZO010000024.1 GCA_016181325.1 Candidatus Woesearchaeota archaeon
ACTCCAAGCCCCGCAAGAAGCCATACAATAAGCAACGTCAATATAGCAGCCAGCACCAGCAGGGAATTAAAAATAGGATGCACAGAGGCAGGCAGGACTACATCCATAGAAAAAATATTCAGAATAGGCGTTGAAAACTCCAAGCCATTCATAAAAGAGGATATAAAGATATTGCCTCCTGGAAGAGATGCTGCTGGAGGAGTTCTTGTTGCGCATCCGAAGCAGCTTGAGGTAAGCTTTAATACAGTAAAAGACACTGCCCGAACACAGCCATTGGATACCATATGTAAATACTGGATAGACAACGCCGGCGAAACTCCATTGTATACTACTCCTTTGACGAATGGACAGTTCAAATCGCAATATCTGCCGTCAACGCCTCCTAATGTGGAATATGTTTCAATAAATGTTGAAAGTGCCAGTGAAAACGCTTATCATGAATTGAAAATAGTATGCTACAGCAAGTCAAGAGTAGAGTCTAATCCAAAAATAATAAATTTCTATGTTAATCCTGCTGCCGGACTCACAATAACACAAGTTGATCCGGAGCCGACAGCTTCAATAACAACTTCTGGGGATTCCGTCAGCGATATTGGGTTGAAAGTAAGAACAAACAAAAAATCGGACTGTTCCTACAGCACAATAGGATTTGGGGATGGTGATTTTGAAGGTTTCCTGGAAAAATCCAATATTGACTATGAGCATTCATATATTATACCAACTTTAAGTGTTGGAACTCACCATTATTACATAAGGTGCATGGATGAAGGAACAGGCGCCGGAGTGAATAAACTTATTACAATCGGTGTTCAGAGGGTAGGAGAACCTGTAATTCCGGGCGTAAGGACAGACTTGCCTAATTGCGGCACATGTGAAGATCCTGATGGGTGTGTTTGTTATTCAAGTTGCGACCCTTCAGGAAATATAGCAAATGGTGAATCCTGCCAAATACCTACAGTTCCTGGTGTAAGGACAGACTTGCCTAATTGCGGCACATGTGAAGATCCTGATGGGTGTGTTTGTTATTCAAGTTGCGACCAGCCAATGTGACACTTCCGATGATAACACAAATGGCTGCCCTCAGGAATGCGTTCCTAACCCGAATTGCCAGTTGAGTTTAGCAAAATGGTACAAGGGAGGAGAAGAATTGAGCCCTTCAGTATTTGCAATTGCTGGGGATGGTGTTGAACTAAGAGTGACAGGAACAAACTGCATAAGAAATACTGTCAGCTTTGATGTAAGGGAGCATGACCTGACTGGGCAAGAAGGGGGAAGAAGTGACACTCCCGGTAATGAGATGTTTGATACAGAAACAGAAGCAAAAGCTAATTGGATTGTTCCTTATCCACTGGAAACTGATGTATTGGATTATGATGTTCCGCTAGACACTACTCCAAATCCTGAATATAAATACACTGCAAGCATTGCAACTCCAGGCGTGACAGGCATGCCAACTGTTGTAAGCCCATTCCTGAATGTAAGGATGCCTGAAGATTATGAAACCTGTGAAAGTAGAGGAATAAATGGAATAAACGGCCATATTTGCAGGGATGGAGATTGCAGCAGTGATGTGCTTGGTGCCAGTGGCATGGAATCAGGACAAGTATGCTGCAGCATTGAATGCGGCGGAAGTCCAATTATTCAGTTAGTACGGCCTACAGAGAGCGAGTTTAATCCGGGTGAAGATGTTTGGATTGAAGCAAGTGTAAATATGGATGCAGAGGTATTCATATATTATAAAATAGGTCCTGATGGTGTTGAAACGCAGGCCGGATTGCCTAAGGATACTATGAGTAATGGGTATTTTAGATACACATATCTAATACAGAACGTTCAGGCAGGAACTTATTATTACAAGCTTTATGCCAGGAAAGGCTCTTTTGATGCATGGTATCCTGCTTCAGGCTACAATACATTTGCTGCAAGTGAAATAATTAGATTGAATGCAAAAAAAGTTGCAGTATCTGATACAGAGGGTTTCAAGCTGCCAAGGGGGGCTCAGGAGGATGATGACAACCATGATATATACAGGGATGCATATACGAATGACAACACACCACAAGTTAGGATAACATTTAACATAGATGCTGATATTACAGTAGCAAGATTAGAAGGAATCCTAGGCACCTCAGGCTCATACGACACTACAACTGATTTGGCTGCATTAACTCCACAAGGAAGCCATACCTATTTTATAGATTTTGGGGAAATGCCTGATGGGGATTATAAGCTTGTACTGCAGGCTAATGAGGAAGGAGATGCAGGCAATGCATTGCACGAATATGATGATAATGAATTTAAGATACATATCAAAGGTGAGTCGTTAGTCCTGAGCGAAGCCAGGATACACAATGAGCTATTGGACTTGCGCGAAGATCAATCAACTGAGTTGCGCGCCGATGATTTAATTTATGATCATGCCAATGACAAGTACACTGGCGACATTCGCCTGAAATTCAACAGGGAAGTTGATTTATCAGAAGTAACTTTGTCAGGCCCAATTGGTGCTATTGACTTGAAAAATAGCATAGATAGGATAGCAGGAGAATCTTCAGAGGCTGTTAAAGTCTATAAAACTGCCTCTGAGCGGGAATTTGATGACAGCCCATCTGACACCCCTTACAACCTGCGTGTAGTGGCTGTGGACTGGTATGGGAACTCTGTTACCAAGGACATAGTGTTTAGTGTAAATGCAAGGGACTTTTCGATATTCCTATTAAGCCCCCGCTATGGGTTTTCCACAGAGCATCCTTTCGATGTTGAGATAGAAACTGACAATTCTGCGGCGTGCTCTTATACAGTCATGCCTCCAAATATAAGGCAGGGTGAATTCCAGAGCTCTGCAGAGCCAAATGAGCGGGGCGGGTATTTACACACCATCGATAATCTCAATTTGAACACAGAAATAAGCGGCAAGATATCCGGATTTACCTACAGGGCTGACGAGCCTTATGAGATTAGTGTTGTGTGCACAAGGGGCACTGTATCGCACGATAAAACTTTCACGATTGGAGTGGCTGACGTATCCAATCCATTTGCAATAGAGAATATAGAATTAAATCCGCCGGAGATATTTGAAAAGACTGCCTTAATACAAAGCGATGTTGACATTCCCTCTGCATTGGAGTATGACGCCCTTGCCACTGTGACAACCACGCATCCTTCAGTCTGCAGGTATGAAATCAGGATACGAAATTCTGAAGCAAAAGCGTGTGACTCTTGCGACGGCATGTTTGACGGATTCAGCACATATTACGAAGAGGGAGAATATCAAACATATGAAGTAATGGAAGAAATCGGCACAATTCAGTCTAAAGCCCTAGTGCTGCCCATAGATCTTGATGATGGAGTTTACGACCTTGCAATAGAGTGCTTTGACAAAGCAGCCAGGCCCGCAAGCTTAACCAAGAGGGATGGAATTAACTTAAGGACCCGCGCTGATCTGCAGGTAACAGGCGACACATCTCCGGAATTTGATTATAATGAGCCTGTTGAGCTCAAAGTCAAGACCAACAAAATAAGGGGAGTGTCCTGCCTTTACGGAAGACAAATGCCTGGGAGAGGGGATTTATCGCTTAATGATCCTGTGATTAGCGGCGCATTGGACGATATAGATCAAACTGCCGAGGACAAGCTGGCTACAGGAAGCTGGATACATTCGCAGGATATTGGAACACTGCCTTATGGCGCATCCGGAATAGAATATGACTACCGAGTAAACTGTGTATATGGAACATAAAAATAAAAAGAGGTTTTTTGCAATTTTGGCATTTGTTTTGATAATTAGCATTGCATTTGCATTTGCACAGACACAAATAAATGTAAGATTTACAGTCAGGCCATGCCCTGCTGGCTCTTCTGAGTGTCCTGGAGGAGTCACTGATGATATAAAGAAAATCATGACTTCGTGCACTGCCGGGTGTGATGATCAGGATGGATGCATATGCCCTGCTACCCTGGATTGTGCAGCAGAAGATTTTGAGATAGGATTAGACGATACTTGTGGTGAAGGGGAAGGTGATAATCCCACTGGTTGCTCTCCTCCATGGACTTACAGCGCATGGGGTCCTGCTACCTGCCCAAGCAATGGAATCATGACAAGAATTGCCAATCCCATATCAGGATGCAATGCCGTGCACCGGGGAATATCAAATGCTTATGTAATTGTAGGCGGAAGGCTAGGAACGACAAACCCTGACGGAAAATATGAGATTGTCGATGTGCCTATTGGAGGCCAGCAAGTCACAGTTTTTGCTCAGGACTATAATGTGGGCACTGCGCAAGTTCATGTAGAGCCGGGAAGCGTATTCACGATTGCGAATGACGTATCAATGGGTAGACCGAGTGGAGGATCACCCCAGAATAACATCAGGGGAATAGTAAGGGACCAGTCCGGAAACGTGATTTCAGGAGTAAATGTTATTGCTGAAGGCATTAGGAGTGTGACTGATAATACCGGTATTTATGAGATTCCCCCACAAAGTGGGAGTCCTGCTCCAAGCGTTGGGCTGCAAAATGTCTGGGCTGCAAAAGCAGGATATCAGGCTGGCTATTCTGAAGATTTCAATAACCTGCCGCGCAGCCAGAATCCTGAAGGCACTGTTGCTCCTAGTATAATCTTATTCCCTATAGCCCCTCCATTAGGCACGGGGAAAGTTGTGGGATTTGTTGTAGAGCAATCCGATAGAGAACCGGTTATAGTACAATGTTCTCCCGGAGAAAATACAAATCCTCCTGGTGGAGGCAGTGGAAACACCCCTGGTGTTGATGAAGATGGGGATGGGCCTGGAAGTCCAGCCTGCGAACCATATGCCTGCGATGCC
>JACOZO010000001.1 GCA_016181325.1 Candidatus Woesearchaeota archaeon
CCTATCGGATTGTTCTTCTTTATCTTCACAATCCCTGTCTTTCCGGCCTTTGCGCTGAGCACGAATTCATCGCCGACGTAGATGTCAATGTCCTTGTTCTGCATGTCCATCCCCAGATCAAAAATCAGCGCGTTGCTTTTCGTCCGCAAGTCGTAAGGCACTTCCACTTCTCCTGCTCCCGAGGCACTTGGCTTTTCGCCAAGCTCACGGACTTCGATGCCGATTCCAAGCTTTTCCTCGATCTTCGAGATTGTCGCGCCCTGCTTTCCGATTATCCTGCCGATGTCTCCTTCAGGAACATACACTGCGCACTTGTTGTCTGAAAGCATCTCAATCACTGCATTGTCGGAATAATTCCGGAATTCGCGCTCTATTGCCTGCATGGCAAGCTTGTGCGCGCCGGTTGCCTTCTGAGACCCAAGGACAGGGACAACAACCGTCTGCTCGCCGTAGCTGTATATCTCATAAGCCAACTGTCCTGTCTCGAATTCATGGACTTCGACAACGGGCCTTGAAAGGTCTGATTCAGTCATTCCGGAAGGGACTTTGACGGTCATGTTCAATGACAGCACCTTGTCAACCACCCCGAACTTTATGAATATCACGGTATCAACAATCTGGGGTATGACCCCCATCTCTATCCTGCCAAGGAAGCGCTGGATTGCGTCAATGGCCTTTGTCGCATGCACGACGCCGACCATGCCGACCCCTGCCAGCCTCAGGTCAGCGAACAGCTCGAAATCCTTTGTGTTCCTCATCTCGTCAAATATCGTGTAGTCGGGCCTTGACAGAAGCAGGATGTCGTGTATTTCCTGCGGATCTGCGTAAGATATGGCATACTGGGTGATGTTCTCAGGCAGTATCATGTCCCTTGGGGCCTCGACGGTCTTGATTATCTTGTCCTTGCCAGCATAATACTCCGCCAAAGCAGAGGCAAATGTGGACTTCCCCATCCCGGGAGCGCCTGCGACCAGCATGCCCTCGGCCTGCTCAGACACCCTTTTCATCAGCTTTTCACTCAGCTTGTAGTCCGGCAATGATAATTTTCTTACCGGCTTGACCGCAGTTATCTCCCAGCCGTCAGAAAACGGCGGCCTTGTGATGACAATCCTGTACCTGCCAAGCTGCACTATGGTGCTGCCGAACCTTTCGATCTCGACAAAGGCGTCTTTTCTCAGCTTTGCGTCCTCGATGATTTCCCTTGAGATGTCCTGTATCTCGTCCTGCTTGAGTATTGCCTTCCTGAGCTGCCTGAATTCCCATTTGCCAGGCATGCCCTTCTTTGCATAAGGAGGGACGTTCTCGCGGAGATGGACTGACATCGTGATCTCGTCAAAGAACTTTTCAAGCTTTAGCTTTTTCAGGCCGGTCTGCAGTTTCTTGTAGTAGATTATCTTCATTCCCCTTGCCATGCCGACTTCGCTCTGGACCTTGTCGGACGTGACAAGAGTCGCATCCTGCTCCCACGCAAGATGCCTTATCAATGCGTCAATCTCGCCCAAAGAAGCATGCCTTATTTCAGCTGCCTTTGGCCTTTCGCCATGGAATGAAATCTGGAATCCTTTTTCCCCTGAGAGCTGCTTTATCCGTTTCAGTTCGTCAAGCCCAAGGAAGCCTATTGCTTTGCCTGAATTCGCCTGGTGCTCAAGCTCTGCAAGGACTGCTTCATGTATGATGATTTCCTGAGCCTTTATTTCACCTTTCAGCAGCTTGTCTGACAAAAGGCCTTCTATTATGACAGAAGTATCCGGGACTATCTTGGCCAATACAATTGCTTCATCCATTAAGTGATAGTGTTTGCAGAAGTATAAAAATTTATGCTTTTTTGATAATTTTTTCAATATAGAAAATTATATTTTTTATGGTTTTAAAAATTATTGTTTATATAGAAAATTAATTTATTCTGCAAAATATTGATAGTTCTTGAGTCAAATATATGTAACTCTTAATTAGTAGTTAAGATAGAAATATTTAAATATGGATGCCAGTTTATTGTTGTTTTAAGGCAAAAAATGAAATATAAACAAGCAGTTGCAGGGATGGCGGCAGGCTCACTCGCATTAGGCAATGCTGGCTGCGCAAGCTTGGACCTTGGAGGAATTGTCCAGGACAATTCTTTTGGAAGGTATGTTACCAGGCCTGTTGTCATGTACGCGCTTGATAATTTTCTTAATTATTTGCAGCATGCTAGTGAAAATTACAGGCCTTCTGCCAGAGATGCTAATTATTGGGCAAGGGATGCTGCATTTAGGAATGCTATGGGAGAAGAAGACTATAATAGCCCCAGGTATTATGAGTTGAGACCCGAGATAATGGAATCAGTCAGACCAGGTCTCAGAAATCCTTCAGATTTAGTGTCGGCTTACTTAACCTATAAAGATGATGCTGTTGCGAGAATAAGGCAGAGGGGGCAATCGGAGCAGGTCATAAAATTTTTGGAAAAAATTTTAGCTGAAAAAGATGATTATGCCAATGGATTTCTAGCAAGAAGGAGGGCTGAAGGCGGAGATACTTTGGCAAATATGTGGAGATTCATTCTGAACGACATGAGCCAGTCTCTTTTACTGACCACACCCAGGTGATGGGTGATAATTTATAGATATGCGATATAAAAATAATATATAGTAAGTGCCCAAAATCATTGAGCATAAATTCGGCACTTACTATATCAGGAGAACCAAAACAAATTTGATCAATTATTTGGGTTCTCCGCTATAGAATAACAATAGAAAATCTAAAGCCAAAATAAAATATTTTTTTTATATTATTTCTTTATTTATCTCCAATTGCAAAGCTGGCATACCATGTATTAGTTCCATCGCCCCAAAATTGAGTCATCTTATATCCAAGTGTCAATGCATAAGTTATGCCGTTCCACACAGTTTGAAGGTCGCCTGCCACAAAATCAACATCGAAAGGCCTTGGACCTTTGCCAGTGTCTCTCCATTCAAGATTATCGCTCCTGCCATATAATCTAAGGGTGAAATCTCCCGGCAAGTCTAGCCAACCCTGCAGGCCAATTGCACTGTTGAGGTCTGGCCATCTTGATGGTTCCCAATCAGCATGTGCACCGACCCGTCCGCCAGAGAGAGTCAAGCCGATTTGCGGGCCAACTCTTCCTTTCCAGTGAGCCAAATTGCCATGGGGCCTCACGCTGTCAGGCAAACCTTCATCTTCCCAATCGGCATAAGCATCCCCGACTGCTCCAAACTGTATGTATGGATCCCCTGTCCATCCTACCCAATACCTGCCCCTAGCTTTTCTAACTGCAAGATCCATTCCTGAGCCAGTAACAAGATCAACATCCAATCTTGTATCTATAGAACCGGGAAAATAATTCCTTACCCGTGCGCCAACCGAGCCTCGACCATTGAGATCATAGGTCACAGAACCATTAACATGAGGCACATATTGAAGATGTGGAGTCTCTATTGCAGGAGTTCCAGCTTTTACTGCACCAGCAGCCGCTAAAGTGCCGACCAAAGCGCAAAGTGTCGCGTCTCTTATTGAAGCCATTTTGTATTCACTTAGATAACTATTATTACTTCATAGTGGTATTTAAATTGGTTTATAAATCTTTCGCAGAATCTGGCTACATCCAAAAAATGGGTTAGCAGCCTAAAGTCGAGCCTTATTACAAATCACATAAAAAGAGGTCAGGGGACGACGCCCCAAAAGAAATCAAATGAATTTTGCTTAAAGGCAAAATTCCTCCTTTTCCAACG
>JACOZO010000035.1 GCA_016181325.1 Candidatus Woesearchaeota archaeon
GCGGCAGAGGGCTGATGTTCAACGTAAGCTCCAGGCTCAGCGGCATATTGTTACCGGACAAGGCAACATTCTCAATCCCTGCGTGCGGTGTAAGCGGCACATTCTCAAACAGCAGCGTATTCTTCCCGTTCAATACATCGGGGACAACCTGCACCGGCAAGAACTTGACGGTATCTGTATTGATAACAGTTAATGATACAGCCGGTAATTCCAATAGCTCAACTTATCTGTTCGGCGTTGATGACATACCGCCTGGAATTGTATTGCATAATCCATCTTCTAACAACCGGGTGTTTGCTGACAACATGACACTAAACTGGTCTGTGAGAGAAGAGTTTTTGGGTGTGCAGTTTGTCGGATATTACATTGACGGCAAAGGAGTAGATGGAAGCAACACACCATTCCAACTTAATTTCTCCGCAAGCGGCCTTGGCAATGGCACTGGAAACGGCAATCATACATATAGTACAAAACTCCTGAACATATCGGTATCTAACAACACTTTGGGCACACACACAATCAAGCTGTTTGCGAATGACACGGTAGGAAATCAATTCAATACAAGTGCTGTAACATTCATTGGCAAGGGCACATTGGATTTCGCTTTGATTAACAATAGCTTGATATCATCTGTTGATAACGCTTCGATTAATTTGACTATCAGGGTGAAAGTTGGAGATTCTTATGCGGCAATTTCAGGCACTGACTACGCCAATAGCACAATTGAATTGGCATTTGTAGCGAATTCGAGTGAAAGAACTATCAATATTTCTATATCTGACTTGAATGGTTCTAATGTCAATTGGGACAAGATAAACTTCAGCCTCATAGCATCCATGAATGGAACTGCACCGCCAATATCTACCGTGAGCTATAATCTAATACTTGGCAACTGGTCAGTCAATGCCCCGCTGGCATATGTCTTCAGCAACATCAGCACTAATTTCATTGCTGATAACAACTCTTATTACAGCTACATCATAGTGCCTTACAATATCTCAGGAGCAGACCGAACAGCCCAGGAAATCTGGTGGTTTGCAAATTCAAGGGATGTTAGTAGCAGAACTAATGTGAGCCAATGTACATCAGTTTTTACAAAGACAACTACAACTCCATGCTGGAACTTTACAAGCGGCGGACAGACAATCATATTTGTGCCGCACTTCAGCGATGTATTAGTAGTTAATGACACTACAGCTCCGAAGATAAATGTTACAACGCCTGGAGTAACTGATGGCAATCAAACTATAAGCGCATTCATACCTAACATAACAGTATCAGGAGATACAACCACCTGCAAATATAATTTAACTAACGGATCACAGAATGTTAATGTTACAATGAGTATAGATACGACAGTAACTCCTCACAGATGCGTTGGACAGACTGAGAAATTGAAGAATAATCTAGTTAACGGTCCGGGAGGCGCTTATAACATCACATTCTACGCGACTGATGCAGCAGGCAATGTTAACACTTATTTATGGGCATTCAATATGTCAGATAATACTCCGCCTAATTCAGGGCAAAGCGTGACCTCTTCGCCAAGCACCACAACGGCAACAATCACGATAAACAGCGTGAACGAGACAGTAAATGCCACAATCAATTATGGCACTACTAATACCTCATTGGGAAGCTCAGCGACACAGTGGCACTACTAATACCTCATTGGGAAGCTCAGCGACACAGACTGTGTTCAATTCAAGCCCAGTGGTAAGCTTAAGCGGATTGACAGCATCAAGCACTTATTATTTCAACGTGACTGTATGTGACTTCAACGGAAACTGCAAATACAATACTACAGTATTTTCATTTACCACTAGTGCAGCTGCAGCAACAACAAGCAGTTCAAGTAGCAGTTCTTCCAGCAGCAGCGGAGGCGGCGGAGGAGTTGCCGCAGTGCCTGCAGCCACAGCAGCAGCAACAGCAGTGGCATCAGCAGCAAAAGTCTGGAGCACAGTGACGCCTGAAGCGCCTGCCACAATAACAATAAACAAGCCTACAATAGCAGTCAGCCAGGTGTCAATAGAGGTCGGGACAACTGTAAGCAATGTTGAAGTGAGTGTAAAGAGCCTTAACAAGAATCCCCAGGCAACACAGCCTGTTTCAAAAGTATACCAATATCTTGAGATAACAAAGAGCAATATCGCAAATGCTGACATAAAGAAAGCAACCGTGGCATTCAAGGTTCCAAAATCCTGGCTGAGCCAGAACAGCCTTGGCGAGAGCGATGTGACCCTGTACAGATACACCACATCTTGGCAGCCATTGGCAACAACAAAGACCGGAAGCGACCAGAATAATGTGATGTATCAGGCTAACACGCCCGGATTCAGCGCGTTTGCGGTAGGAGCCAGCGGTGGTGGCGGTTCTGCATTTGAGATAATAGATGCAATAAGGGCATTCTATGACGGAACATCCACCCTGACAGCCTTTGACATCATTGACAAGATAAGGGCATTTTATGGGGGTTAGGCAAAATGAAAAAAATACCAATCTATCTTTCAGTTTTTTTACTGGCTGTGAGCATGGCATTTGCGGCATCAATTAGCAGGGAACTCCCTTCAAGAGCAGACCCGAACAGCGAGCTTACCGTGAATCTAAGGATATCAGGGGCTGACCCAAGCGGAGTCATTGCCTTGGAGGAAACATTGCCGGCAGGAATTACTGTAAAAGACTGGACAGTAACTGGCGCAAAAGAGGCAAAGGCTGAAATCCAGACAAGGACCAAGGAAGGAAGGTTTGGATGGACATTTACGCCAACAAGCTCATCAGCATCAGTTGAATACAAGATCACACTGGGGGCAAGCGATGTTACCTTTGGAAGCCTTGTTTATTTTGACAAGGCAGGGCAGGGCAAGGTCGATGCCCGGACATTGAGGGTTGCTCCCATCACATGCGGTGACGGCGTGTGCGAAGGCAGCGAGAACAGCGACAATTGCGCTGGAGACTGCCCTAAGCCTGCAGCACCTGCACCAGCCCCTGAAGTGAAGGCGCCTGAAGTGCCAGAGCCTACCAAAGGCAGCGGCGCACTGGTCGCATTAGTTGTGGTGATTGTCATAATCGCAGGTGCCTTGGGTTATTGGTACACCAAGAAAGGGAAGCAGTAATCACGGCAAAACAGTTTTATTTTTTTATCTTTCTTGTTTTATTTTTACTTCTGCATTAGATTTATATACTTCATTAATGGAGATATTTGTCTTAAAAGAGGCAATATGAAGAGAATAACCAATCTGCTGTTGCTATCAGCCACACTTTCTATTTTTATTATAATCATGTCTGCCCAGGCCAATGCCGAGAAAGAAATTTATGCAGGCAAGGTCTTCACAAATAACCGGACAATAATAGATAATGTCAATTTCACTTTTGTCTATGACCCAGGTTCTGACAAAGCGCTTGCAAGCTTTCCGGACGGTACCGTAATTGTCAGCAGGGGGGAATGTGAAACAAGAGATCCATACAGGATATGCTTTGACAGCGCTAACTGGTCATCAAGGGATTATGCCGCATATGTCGATACTTATGAGATTGGCGTAAGGATATCCAGGACAGCGCCGGAACTGGCAATAAAGCGCACTTTAAGCCCACCTGCATTGCTTCAGGGCGAAAAGGGCCTTATAACAGTAAAGATCGAGAATCCCGGCAATTCTGACGTGACTGACGTGATATACAAGGACGATTTCTCTATGTTCCAGATTTCTGGCCTGACAGGCTGCGAGCTTAAGGACGGCAGCATCTACTGGAAAGGCTCAATCAAGCTTCTGAGCAGCAAAGAATGCTCGTTTTACATATCAGCCAGCCAGAAAATGGATGCAGCAATCGTGGCGGCCTTGACGTATAATAACGGGTTTGCCACAGTAAATGCCACATCTTCATCACTCGCTATCTCTGTCAAGGATGACCAGCTCAAGGCGGCTTCGCAGAAACAGCCGGGGCTGGAGCTAGGAATCAGCTTCACATACAGCCTGATTGTCGAGAACCTCAATACCGAGCAGGAAATGGACGTGACATCTTCTACCCAGCTGCCTTCTTTCATAAAAGTGAAGAAAAAGCCGGAGCAGTTCTGGGCAAGCGGCAATGAACTTGGATCAACTTTCAAGCTCAAGCCGAAGCAGGCATCCAATTTTACATTCACGCTGCAGGCGGAGAATCACGGCATCGCGAACATAACCAGCAGGTTCGATTATTATATCCAAAGCCTGAAAGACACACTGGCTTTTTATGACAACCTGAGCATAAAAGACACCACGCCGGAAGTTTCTGTGCTGCTCAGCACCGAGACACCCAAGCCCAATGAGAAGTTTGTGGCCTCTGTGACCCTCAGAAACCCGAGCAGCCAAAGCAATCTTGAGGATGTGGAAGCTGTGCTGCTCTCCGGTTTCTCAGAGCCGATAAAAAACAGCATAAACAGCCTGAAGGCCAACCAGTCATACAACATAATCAGCAACACGCTCATGGCACCTGCTGATATTGATGAAAAACCGCGAACATTGGAGCTGAAAATAACCTATGCATTTAGCGGCAAAAAATATTCCATTGAAAGGAGCATTCCGCTAAGGAAGGCAGTGGAGGCAGCCATGGTTGATAATAACATGACGGCAAGCCTTGAACCCGGCAATGCAAGCATTACGCTGGAGAACCTGTCTGTCCAAGCAGGCACTCAGCTGCCTGATTTCCAGGATTCTTCTGCCCAATCCCGGCCAGCCAATGAGCCCCAATCCGCGGATGAAAGCAAGTCCGAAACCGCTAATCCCGGGCTGTCAGGCAATGATAATGGTAATGTTGCTGAAGACCTGGCTGCTGGTAAAACTGAAAAAGACAATGGAATCTCGGAGAAAACAGAGGCTGCTGGAGTTGTAGCATTTTCCCCGTCAAGGATATTGCTCCTGGTTGCCTTCATATTCATAATTGCCCTGATTACCCTTAACATCATATTCAGGGCAAAGAAACTCCCTGCAATCACGGAAGAAAGCGCGGAAAAAACATTATCAATAAATCCAAATAAGAAAGATGAAAATCAAATAAAAAAGAGCAAATAAAAATAAGAAAATCTGCCTATTCTATCTTTGTCGTTATAGCGCCCTGGTTCGTATGCGTCAATCCCGTCTCTGTTATTGTGTATGACACGTTCAGTGCGCCGTTGTACTTGCTTCCTGACAAAGCAGCGCCGCAGG